>JACXUO010000154.1 GCA_014763885.1 Campylobacterales bacterium | reverse complement strand
ACGTAACGATACCGGTATCGATGCACTCGAATGGGCTAAAGAGGCCTATGACAGAGGGGCAGGTGAACTGCTTGTCACCTCAATGGATGCAGACGGTACGAAGGCGGGATTTGACAACCGTCTCAATGCAAAGATCTCCGATGCGGTCAATATCCCTGTCATCGCTTCAGGCGGGGCAGGGACGATGAAGCATATCGAAGAGGCTTTTACGATCGGGCATGCGGATGCGGCATTGGCGGCTTCGATCTTCCACTTCAGGGAGATCGATATCATGGACCTCAAGCGCTATCTGAAATCACACAATATCCCGGTGAGACTCTAGTGATTATCTGTGCCGGAAAGATCGAGACCTTCAACTTTGCCACTCCGGTAGGGATAGGGTTGACCGATGTCTCCATCAACCTGACAAAGCTCTGTATGGAAAAGAAACCTGAGTTTCTTCTCTTCATAGGAAGTGCGGGAAGCTACGGCGAGAAAAAGATCTTTGAGATCATCGAGTCCAGGAGCGCCTGCAATATAGAGAACAGTTTTCTGGACCGGGACTCCTATACACCGATTGACAATCTCATTACAGCAGCCGATCCCTCACAGCTCTATCTCCCTGACAACCATCATGTTTCACGTGAAACACGTCAAGCAGACGACAACAGTTTCTCACAGAGAGTGGCAAGCACAAGGTCGTCTGTAGTGTTGAAACCGGAACGGTGGAGCGAAGCGACCCGTGAAGGCGGGGAAACACTGGTGAACTGCTCCAACTATGTGACATCAAGCAGCAGGTATGCAAAGCAGTATCTGGGAAGAAATATCCATCTGGAAAATATGGAATTTTATGCCGTTCTGAAAGTGGCGGAGAAATTCGGTATTCCTGCAGGTGGGGTCTTCATCGTGACCAATTTCTGTGATGAGAATGCCCATGAAGATTTTAAAAAGAATCATAAAGAAGCGATGCAGAGATTAGCTGCCTATATGAATGCAAAGAATAAAGAGTTGAGAATATAACTATGCA
>JACXUO010000153.1 GCA_014763885.1 Campylobacterales bacterium | reverse complement strand
ACTTTTAAATCCTAAGATTATATCCAAAAGGCACTATCAGCTAAATTATTTGTAGAGATGTCAATCTGGGATATAATGCCTAAACTTACAACGGCTGTGCTATACTACCCACTATGATTAGAACGATAATGCAACAGAAGCGAAATACACTATGCTAAGTGGCAATGAACTACATGTCTATCCTACTTCAAGGGCCCTTAGAGAGGTCAGCACGGCACTCAAGCAGGAAGAGGGATTTTTACCTACATTGATGCGTATGGATGAGTTTGAGAATAGGCTGATCCTGCTTGATGGAAAGACTCAGGTTGATGCATTGCAGCGCATTCTTTTTTTGAGAGAAGCAGCCAAATTTGAAGCGTTTGAAGGGCTCAATATAGATCTGGACCTTGTTCGTTTTTTCACACGGTCTGATGCGATCTTTAAATTTTATGAAGAACTGGCAGCTGAAGGTATCGGATTTGAGAAACTGCGTGAGGCTGATGCCTATGCGGAGTTTGATGCCCACTTGGATATACTGGAAAAACTTTTAGAGAACTATCAGAAGATACTCCAACAAAAAGGCTTGACGGATAAAGCATTCATCCCTCGTGCTTATGAAACCAATGAAGGTTTCATACAAAACTACAAAAAGATAGAGATCCATCTGGAAGGATATCTGAGCCGATTTGAACTGGAACTGCTGCAAAAAGTATCCCAACATGTCCTGTTGATCATCCACTACACGACCAGTAGATTCAACAGGAAAATGCAGGAACGGTTTGCTGAATATGAGATAGTACTTCCAGATAATGCGGAGGTTTCGATAGATTTTAGCTCCAAAAGAATCCTGAAAGCCATCCCAAATAGTATGAAGATGAATGCGATAACTTTCCGGGTAGCAGAGCGCAGTGAACAGGTTGCTTTGGCATTCGAGAAGATAGAAATGTTGGTGCGAAAAGGGATAGACCCTACAAAGATCGTCCTGATCCTGCCAGATGAAAGTTTCAAAGCCTACTTCTCTCTCTATGA
>JACXUO010000065.1 GCA_014763885.1 Campylobacterales bacterium | reverse complement strand
TTGTATAATCAAATCACCACTCAAGAGTGCAGTATAATAAAACTGTAAGAGTCGGATGATGTAGATTGATAACTTCGTTGAAGCCGTTGTGAAAAATGAGCTTGTGTGGGAGCTAAATAACTGAACCGATAACTTGAGTGGAAACAGAGTCGGAGATAATCCAGACTGCATTTACAAGCGAAAGTCAGGTTTAGTGAATATCACACAGACGCAAAGGTCTGTGCTACCGAACTCTTCACTTAATGGAGGTTCTCATGGACAATTATATCGGAATAGATGTAGCCAAATCAACCCTGCAAGTTTTCATACCTAAAAATGAAATAGATATTGAGATAGCCAATAGTCCTGAAGGGCTAAAAACACTATACTCCAAATTAAAAAAAGAGATACAGGAAATCTATAGAAGATATCGTATTTGTCTATGAGTCAACAGGAAGCTATTCAGCTATCTTGGAGCATTACTGTCAAAGTAAATCCATCAAATGTTTTAAAGTAGGTGCCTACCAAAGTGCTTCATTCTCCAAAGTAGTCAAGAATAGAAGCAAGACCGACAAACTGGATGCCCGTATGCTTTCACAGATGCATATACTGGCAAAAGAGGGAGAGATTAAAGTTCCCTCAAGAGATGTAAAAGCCCATCAGATACGTTCTTTGATCAAGTATTATCAATCACTGATCAAGGAAGAGAGACGTAAAGCCAATTACCTTGAAGCAGCTACCTATAACCTGGAGGATGGTTATGTTCTTAAAAAGGTAAAACGCAAGATCAATCACCTACAGAAGGAACAATCCGAAGTGATTGAAAAGATCATGGAGATCATTAAAGCCGATCCTAAATACCTTGAAGCATACAATAATATCATTTCCATCAAAGGGATAGGAGAAAAGAGTACGATTATTCTGCTCTATCTTTTTTTACGATACCCCAATGCTTCCAGACAACAACTTACAGCACTCTGCGGACTTGACCCCATACAGCGAAGCTCAGGCACATCAGTACAGCATAAAGAACGTATCTCCAAACAGGGACTTTCCCTAATCAGGGATATCCTCTTTATGCCTACGATGATAGCAGTCAGGTATAACGATGAAATGAAAATGATCTATGAGAGATTGGTTGATCGTGGCAAGCCTAAAATGGTAGCTCAAATGGCAGTGATGAGAAAGATCATTTTACTGGCTCATTCTCTTTATAAGAATAAACAACAATATGACCCCGAGAGATATCTGATGTTTCATCAGATAAAAGAGGAGAATAGCATGAAATAGTCTCTTATTTTTATCTTTTTTAAAGGTGGAAACTTGTAAAAATATTTCCATAAAAGAAGTATAGCAAAATATCGCATTTTGAAAGATTTTGAAGCGTTATTTTCAGAGTCGGGTAAACTTACGGAATGATGTTACACCTGGATCTGGACTGCTTTTTTGCAGCCGCACACCGTATCGATGCACCCCATTTGCATGGCATTCCTATTGCCGTGGGAGGAAGAAGCAACCTGAGTATCTTTGAACGCAAAAAAGAGCGTAGGTATCTCAGTGACATCGATGGTGCGTTTACCAGTTCTATCTTGAGCAGCAACGAGGGGAAAAGTTTCGAGGAGTATTTTGTGGACCCTGACGGAAGAGTGCGCGGTATCATCACCACCGCCTCCTATGAAGCGCGCGCATACGGGGTCAAAACAGCGATGAGCGTGGTGGAGGCGCTCAGGCACTGCCCGCATCTCAAGGTACTGCCGCCGGACTATCCGCTCTATCATGCGCTTTCACATCAGCTGAAGGTGATCCTGGAGCGTGAGATCCCTTCTATAGAACAGTTCAGTATCGATGAGTTTTTCGGGGATGTCAGCGGATGGGTCTCTGACCGGGAGATCGAATCTTTTGCACTGATGTTGAAAGACAAGATCTACCGGGAGATGAAGCTGCCGATCTCCATCGGCGCATCGAGGAGCAAGTGGATCGCGAAGCTTGCGACAGAGTTTGCCAAACCGCACGGTATCAAGGTGATCTATCCGGGTGAAGTGGATTACTTTATCAAAGATATCCCCATAGAGAAGTTCCCGGGTATCGGCAGGGGGTACCAGGAGCGCCTCTTGGTACGCGGGATACGTACGCTTGGGGATGTGAAAGCGAGGCAGGCGCTTTTTTACTCCTGGGGCAAACCGGGAAGACAGCTTTATAATCGTGTCTGCGGCATCGATGAGGAGGGGATCTCTGTCTCCAGGGCCAAAAAGTCTGTCGGTATCGGCAGGACCTTTGATCCCGAAACCGACCGCAATGAGATACGCAGGCGCATCACGATACTCTGCCGGCACCTTGCGTTTCTTGTCTACAAGGGAGGGCATCTGCCTACAGGTTATGCGTTGAAGATCAGGTATGAGTACCGCAGCAAATCCAAAGATACGATCAGCTCCAACAGGCTTTTCAGCGAACAGTACTGCAAGGAGGTAATGCTGGGACTTTTTGACCGCATCGATATCCATCCCTCCCATGCGATCATACAGCTGAACCTCACCCTCTCCAACTTCGCCGAAGGAAGGGGAGTAACGATGGATCTTCTGCACTATGAACCTGACCAGAAAGCTTCCAGGCTGACAGATTCGATGCAGAAGTTACGCGAGAAGTTCGGAATCGATATCATCAAAAGCGGAGGGGAGATGTAAATTAACGCAACGATTCCCAAGGTTCCGGTGGGCTGGCAAGCCCACCCTTGGAGGTATGGTCTCGTGATTTTCTCAATCTATGCCATAAAGAAGAGGGCGACACCCAGCATAAAGATAAAGAGCAGGCTTCCGTAGTCGAGTACCTTGCGCAGCCCTTCGTGTCCGGCACTCTCTTTCCGTACCTTGATAGAGAGCAGAGCAGCGGTAAAGATCACGATACTCATTCCGATACTCATAAATACTGCGGAGAGGAAACCGACAAAATAGGCACCCAGGCTCAGTGAGAATACAAAGATCGTAATGCTCCCCGGACAGGGTACGATACCCGCCGAAAGGATAATCCCGAGGTCAGTGGAGGTACTCTGGCAGGCACTGCATCCGCAGCTGCTTTGGTGCTGGTGTGGCTGGGTCGCAGACCACATCGGCTGTTTTTTCTCTTTTTTCGGCAGCTTTTTATAGAGCAGATAGAGTGCGATCACGATAATGATCAGGGCACTGATCCTGATGGTCACTGACTCCAGATTGGAAAAGTAGGTATTGAGGTAGGTATTGAGCACAAAATAGATCACAAAAGTCAGCAGAAAGGCGGAGAAGGTGTGTACGACACCGATCATGGAAGCGATACCGAAGGCTTTCACTACCGACCGGTTATTTCCCAGGAAGTAGGCCGCGACCAGACTTTTGCCATGACCCGGCCCCAAGGCGTGGATCACCCCATATATCAGAGAAAAAGCAAGCAGGAAAAAGTATGCAACGATGGAACCATCCTTCTCGATCTGTTTCACCAGCCCGAAAATATGCTCTTTTGTCTGCTCCAGTTTCTTGCCTAAAAAGCCTACAATACCGGTAGTGTTGTTGTCTCTCTCTGTCATGTCACTCTGGAAGATTTTTGTGTGTTGCGGAGCGCTCTCTGACCTCCCGGTATAGAGGGGGATGAACGAGGTATTTTCCGCATATATAAAGGTAGAGTTGTTTTCAGCCTCCTGCAGGGTTACCTCACCGATCGCAAACCTGAAAAAGCCCTGTTTATCAAACATGGTAAGGTAGATCTCATGTCCTGCCTGAGGTGGCTGAGAGAGGGAGAGGTGATACTGAAAATACATCTGGTCAGATTCGAAATAGGTTTTTACCCGGCTGATAGAGAAGTCAAGATACTTCGCCGCATCATAGGCATCTACATTCTCAACATACTTGATATAGGTGAGGTAGTGATCCTGTGAAAGGTAGTCTGAAAACGTTGTGGTGATCTGATCAAGCTCTTCGGCATTGAGTTTACCGTCTTTGTCTTTGTCATGGTTGAGTAGGGTTTCTGCAGAGAAGTATTGTTTGAAACGCCACGTAAAGTCCATCTCTATGCGATCTGCTGTATGATGCTCCTCGATAGAGACTGCTACATCAGGTACCTGTGCTCTACATATCGCACATGCAAAGATAGCACTGCTGAAAAGGAGAAAGAGAAAAGATGTTCTAAAAAAGATCATGAAACTCTCTTCACTTTGTCTATCAGCAGAAAGAGTCCCAGACCGAGTGCTGAGATGACAATGATCGATGCCCCCGAAGTGAGGTTGTAGGCATAGGAGACCGCCAGTCCCGTCAGGGTGAAGAGGGCAGCGATAAGCCCGGAGTAGAGCATCATCTGTGCCAGGGAGTTGGAGAGTTTTTCGGCGATATAGACCGGGATCGTCAGCATCGCGATCACCAGGATAAGTCCTACCACCTTGATCGCGATCACGACAGTGAGTGCAGAGAGGATCAGGATCAGTGTATAGAAAAAACGTACATGGACACCGCGGAGTGCCGCATACTCGCTGTCATAAGAGACAGCCAGGATGTCCCGGTACCAAAAGGTCATGACCGCTACGATCACCCCGAGCAGCGCTCCCATGAAGTAGAGGTCCTCACTGCTCACCGCAAGGATAGAGCCGAAGAGGTAGCTCATCATATCGACATTGTATCCCGGTGTGATGTCAATGAGTATCACCCCTATCGCCATACCGACCGCCCAGATCAGACCGATGAAGGTATCGATGCGTTCCCGTTTTTTGAGTGTGAGAATAGAGACGAGCAGCGCTGCTGCAACAGCAAAAAGGGAGGCCCCAAGAAAGATCGGCAGCCCGAGAAAGACAGCCATTCCTATGCCTCCGTAGGAAGCATGCGCGATACCGCCTGCGAGAAAGACCATACGGTTGACGACGATCAGCGAGCCGATAATGCCCGAAGCCAGGCTGACCAGCACCCCTGCGATCAGCGCATGCTGGATAAATCCGTAGGAGAGTGCTTCGATCATGGTTTTATCCTCCATTTTTCTACAGGTTCAGATGCGTCGGCACTCTTCTTTGAGCCGAGCATCTGAAGCAGCTCCACCTCACAGAAGTGCTCACCCCTGGGATGGTCAGGGAAAGTTTTCTCTTTGTTGGAGATGTCGTGATAGGAGAGGGTCTTGTTGATATGGGCTGCTTTGTTGGCGTACTCCAGGATCACCGAGATGTCATGGCTGACGACAATGATCGTAACACTTTTGGAGAGTTCCTTGAGCAGTTCATAGATATCTCTCTGTCCTGCGACATCGATGCTTGCCGTAGGCTCATCCAGGATGAGGATGGAGGGGTGTGCGCAGAGTGCTCTGGCGATCATCACTCTCTGCCTCTGTCCCCCTGAGAGCGAACCGATCTTCTTGTCGGCATAGGCCTCCATGCCCACTTGTGCCAGTGCCCCCATCGCACAGCCGATCTCCTCTTCTCCATACCCGAATAGAGGACGTTTCCCTCCCACATGGCCCATCATGACCACTTCGATCACCTTGATCGGGAAATCGGTATTGACATTGGTGTTCTGCGGGACATACCCGATATGGGAGAGGTTTTTACTGGGCTCTTTGCCGAGTACTCTGACGGTCCCCTTTTGGGGTTTCAGGATCCCGAGGATCACCTTGAGGAGGGTGGATTTCCCTCCGCCGTTGGGGCCGATGATCGCGAGGAAGTCCTCTTTCTCTACGGCCAGGTTGATATTTTCCAGTATGAGATCTTTCTCATACGCAAAACTCACATTGGCAACATCGATCACACCCATAGTTTATTTTCCTGCGATCGCATTGGCCAGGTTGATCAGGTTTTGCGACCAGTCAGGTGCCAGCGGTGACACCTTGATCACCTTGATACCGAGCTCTTCGGAGATCAGTTTGGCCGTAGCATCAGAGAACTCAGGCTGCGTAAAGATCGCTTTGACTTTGTTTTCCTTCGCTTCTTTGATCAGCTGCATAAGCTCCTGGGGTTTCGGTGCTTTCCCTTCGACCTCTACGGGAAGCTGTTCCAGCTTGTAGGCTTTGGCAAAGTACCCCCATGCGGGGTGAAAGACCATAAACGCCGCATGCTCAGGTGTATCGGCAAGTATCTTTTGGATCGTCTCATCGGTCTGTTTTACCTCTGCAATGAAGGCCTCAAGGTTCTTCTTGTAGTAGGCTGTGTTTTCCGGATCTTCTTTGCTGAGAGCGCTATAGATACGCTTCGCGATCGTCTCTACATTGTCCGGGGCTGTCCAGATATGCGGATCAAGCGTCTCGTGATGCTCATGCTCTTCATGTGCATGGTCTGCATGCTCATCATGCTCATCATGCTCATCATGCTCATCATGCTCATCATGCTCATCATGCTCATCATGGTGTGCATGGGCCTGCATCGGCAGTTTCTCAATACCTTCTGCAAGATCTACGATCTTCATCTTGGGGTTAAGGTTGCTGAACTTCTCCAGCCATACCTGTTCAAACTCCACTCCGATCTTGAAGTAGAGATCCGCTTTGGTGATCTCTTTCATCTGTGAGGGTTTGGGTTCATAGGTGTGTGGGGAGTTCCCCGGCATGACCATAAGTGCGACATCAACCTTCTCCCCGCCGATCGCTTCGACAAAGGTTTTTTGCGGCAGGATGCTTACAACGGTTTTGATATTTGCAGAGAGATATGACGTTAATAGTGTGGTAATAAGTAGTAATTTTTTCATAAACGGTATTATAGCGAATTGTCCCGCAGTGGCAGGTAATAGTGATAATAATTTTTGATAAATTTTTTCCTTAACCACAAGCTGGAGCTTGGGGAGATAAAGTTCCTGCTTTATTATCTATCTTATTTTAACTCTTTTTCTAGATAGTGTAAAATAAAGTTCGCAATTTTCATTTACGATACCCTTTCAGAAGAAAGAAACGGAGAGTAAAATGAGAATTGATGAACGAGAGCTGTTT
>JACXUO010000152.1 GCA_014763885.1 Campylobacterales bacterium | reverse complement strand
ATCGCTCCACACAGAAGCCCCCAACGCAGAGGCCATCAGGACATCACGCCCCAGGCCGGTGACACGGGAGAAGAGGATACCGAAACTGTTGGTAAAGATGGATTTTAAGCGCATATAAGTTTATATCTCTTGGATTATTTGTTTGATGGTCTTTTGAAGCGGCTCTATCTCTTCTTGACAGGCGTAATAGATGGCTTCTGCATTGATGTCAAAATAGTGATGCGAAAGGATGTCTCTCATTCCTTTGATCGCTTTCCAATCTATATGTTCGTATTGTTGTAAAAGTGTTTGATTAGTGAGTTTATCAATGTTTTTCAGACTCTCTCCGATAGCGATGAAAAGCATACATAGGCTGTCAAGTTTTTCCTGCCCTTCGGGTGTTTCTATTAAAAAATCAATGCTGATTACAGGTTCAAACCGAAACTTGATCGTATCTAAGGCTTGATCGATCTGAAGCAGTATCTCTTTAACCAACTCTTGGTTATGCACTGATCGCCTCTTGTTCGATATGCTTTTTGAGGTAGCTGTTCATTTTTTCCCGAAGCTGCACCAGGTCGGTATGTTTTCCAAGCATCTCTTCGAGTTCTATGCGTATTTTTGAAAGTAAAAAAAGGTTGGAGTGTCTGAGTTTGATGAAGATGTCGATATCGCTCTCTTCTTTTGCACTGTCTTTGGCATATGAACCGAAAAGACCTATCTCTTCGATTCCGTATTCTGCCTGATGCGCGTTTTTATAAGCTTTTAAAGAAGAGAGTATTTGTTTTTTGTCCAACATGAAGATACTCCTTCCTTTTTTAGTCCAATTATAGCATAAACTCTCTGTTATAATGTGCTATGGCATACCAACAAAAGAAAACCCCGATCCCGAGGATACTTAAATTGATAGGTGATAGCATTAGCATCACCTGGCCCCTAAGTCTGCAGTATCCCGCCTGCCACCACGGCGATGCTCAGGGCATAGGCGACGATGGAGGGGTCCTCTTTCATGTAGAGGAGGAGGGCCGCGATCATTGCGATGTTG
>JACXUO010000064.1 GCA_014763885.1 Campylobacterales bacterium | reverse complement strand
TACCCTCTGAAATATGCGAACGATTGTAATACTTGTTGAATGCCCTTCTGCTCATACTTTAAGATACCTTTTTGGTTCTTAAAGTTTACCAGACCCATATTTATATATGGTCACCTCTAATAAATAGTTGGGTAGACTAAGGCTTGAGCGTATATACTAGATACCTCTAACCAAATAGGAGGACTACATGAGCAATGAGCACAAACACGATCAAGACGATCATAAACACGACCACGTGGATCACGAGAGATGGCTAGCGGAGCATCGTAGTTGGCGCATCGAGCATAGTAATCTAATCGCCGCTCTGCGACGTATTGAAGCCGAACTGCACGAACATGATGCGCATCTATTGGAGCATGAGCAGGCTATTGCATCACACGAAGCCGAGATCTCCCAGCATCAGAAACAGATCCATGCACACGAACGCACAGGAAATGACCAAGGACACGATGCGGCTCATACCGAGCACGATGTACACCATCAGGCCCACGTCGATTTTGCCCGCCAACATGAGCAAATGCGTGAGCGTCATGAGACCATCCGTAGAAAGCTTGCGTCAGTACTAGAAACATTGAACGAAGACCGATAATTCATTGAGCACGCAGACTTTGTATTGAAATTTAGATCAAACTGTGTGCTCATGTGTTAACCCTTTAGAATGTTTTTATTCTCTTGGACTGAAACAAAAATTCTAATACTCTTTTATAAAGTGACTCAGGCTACTACCTGAGTCTACTTAACTATTTGTCTATCAAGTTTATAAATTTTTCAGGATTACTGATAGTTACAGACACGCTTCACACACACCATTGAGCGTGATGTTGATCGAATTGACCTTGTGCTGTTTTGCCATATTGGAAAAGTAGAGTGCATCATCAAAGCCCAACTCACCCAAACAGATGACCTTGCCACACTTTTCACACTGGAAATGGGGGTGGGCGTTGGCACCCTGGTGGATATATTCGTACTGACTCACACCATCTTTTCCCGGAAACTCCTGCACAAGCCCTTTTTCGTGAAACTGCTGCAGAGTACGGTAGACGGTCACAAGGTTTACTGAAGCCTCTTTACTGGATGCAGTATGCAGACTACTTGCATCCATCGGTGCTTCAGCATTTTTGAGTATATGCAGTAAACTACCCTTGGCTTTCGTATTTTTGATCCCTTTGGATTTTAACTCTTCTTTGATTTCGTCACTATTCATAGGTATAATTGTAAACTAAAATACTTAATCTATAGGATACTATCGATTTCTCATTGCTCATTAAATTTCCGCTCTCTTTTTTACGTTCATCATTTTTTTCCTGATCGATGCCATTTGTTAATTTGTCCTATTCACAGAGCCATTTTTAAGATGGGTTCAGGCTCTTTCATGGTTATACAGTATCGGGCTTACTTGAGGGGTTCCTCTAATTCAAACCGAGAACCAAAATAACCTTCGCTCTCCCCGGTATGCGTCATCACCGAAATATCTTTAACCTGAAAGGAGAAGAGAGACTCCTCATCCCAGATATCTACAAAGTTTGACGCGGCTGAATCCGTTTCAAAGGTGATGAGCACGCGCCCATCGACGATCGCAGCATCTAGATGTTCGATGGTGCGTTTAGGGTGGAAAAAAAGTCACCTCTATAAAAAAGCATGGCATATCCTTCTTCCTTATCCAGAAACTTTTTTACCTCCTCTGGCTCGAAACGGTTATTTCGGTTTCTATCGTAATCGAGTTTGATCAGTTCAGAAGAGACATCGTCTATCAACCATTGTAAATACAGCCGTTGCCCTTTAGCATCCTCAGATCAACAAAGATATGCGGATGGGCGTAGATGAACAGTGGCAACAGCCATACAATAACGAATCTGCAACAGATATTCATCTATAGCATCCGTGGGATCTGTGATGAATGATGATGCAAGATCGGACGTGGTTTTGAAAGATCAAGCGTGTAACTGAACCTTGCCTCGAAATTAATCGGTTCATCATCAACGTTAAAACGCCAGTTATAAATGCCGCTCAATGCAAAGATCTGATTTTGAAGTTCCTGAACGATCAATGTCTTCTCATGCAGTGTAACACTCAGTTCTTCACGGCTGGCCAGCTTTTCAAAATAATCCTTTTGTTTATCGGGAGTATTTAACAATCTATTTGAAAATGTCGGGATGAGTAATGACTGGCTGTCATACAAACTAAGCAATTTTTCAATATCACCGTGATTAACTGCTTCAATCCACTTGGCCAAAACATCTTTTGCAGTTTCTCTCATTATTCACCTTCAGATGAATCTGGGTACGGTCTGAAAAAACAGGATTTTGCTCCCGTATGGCAGGCAGTACCTCCAACCTGCTCAACCGTTACCAGAATGGTGTCAAAGTCACAATCAACTTTGAGATCGATGAGTTTTTGGATATGTCCGCTTGTTTCACCCTTTTTCCAAATTCTGTTTTTGCTTCTTGAAAAATAGTGAACAATTTTTGTCTCTATAGTGAGATCAAGCGCCTCTTGATTCATATACCCTAACATTAAAACTTCATTCGTTCCGTACTCTTGTGTGATTACGGGAACCAAACCGTTTGATTTTTCAAAATCGATCTGCATTTTTACCTTTCTTGTTATTATTTGTTTGCAACCGCATTGGCCAGATTGGATAAGGTTATTTGACCATTTCGGATTTAAAGGGGAAATACCTATTACTTTGATATCAAGCTCATTTGCAATAATTCTTGCCCCTTTTTAGTAATACTTAGGTTGGGTTGGTATCATTTTTACCTGATACTCTCTCACTTGTTCTATTACTCATACAAAATCCCCTATAATAGATGGCCCAACTCATTCTTTTTCACATTCAGATATCTTTCATTATATACCTGTACTTCGGTAATGGCCGGGATACGCTGAATGATCTCTATGCCAAGGCTCTCTACATACGTTATCTTTCTGGGGTTGTTGGTCACCAGTCTCATTTGCTCTACATTCAAGTCATTCAAGATATATCCAACCGCTCCATAGTCTCTCTCATCGGCTTTAAAGCCAAGTTTGAGATTGGCTTCGACAGTGTTGTAGCCCTCATCTTGAAGTGCATAGGCATTGACCTTGTTGACCAGTCCAATGTTTCTGCCCTCCTGACGGTGGTAGATGACCAAACCACCCTCTTTGGCGATCAGTTCCAGAGCCAGATTCAGCTGATTGTTACAATCACACTTCAGGCTTCCCAGTGCATCACCTGTCAGGCACTCCGAGTGGATACGCACGATAGGAGCATCTATCGTCTCAAAATCCTGGCTCATGATCGCCAGATGCTCCTGGTTTCCATCTTTGTATGCCTTGATCTTGAATCTGCCGTATCTTGTCGGCAGATTTGCGATGCCGGACTCTTCGATCTCTTGTGCATTCAAACCGCCGGATTTATCTACTGTTATATTTTTCAATTTATCCCCTATAAATTTTTACAATAATTTTTTAGAATGGATAGTAGCATAATTTGTTTTAAATGCAAATCTATTGCATTTAAAACACTCTATTACCCGCCATACCAAAAAGAGATAGAGGATGCACTTTTTGTGATCTCGATACCTATCTGCTGTGCGATATCTGCATCTGCCGGGTTATCTGAAACCAGCCTCATCGCTGAGAGGTTCAAGTCTTTCAGGATGAAACCCAGGGTATGAGAGACCCTTCCAAATGTTCTTAGACCAGGCTTTACCTCTGATTCTGTCATATCACCTGTCTCAAGCTTGGGTTTATATGCCTTCATCGCAGCCAGGAGTGTATCAATATCGCTGCTCTCTTGGCAATGAAAGATGACCAGACCACCCTCTTTGCAGATCATCTTCAACGCCATCTCCATCTGATTGCCGCAGTAACATATCTGGTGCTTGTGCGGGTCGCATGTATGCGACTCGGAGTGGATATAGACGATAGGCTCTATGAGGTCAGAAAAGTTTGTGCTCATTATAGCCAGATATTCGTAGTGACCATCCCTGTATACTTTGATCTGATACATTCCGTATCGTGTAGGCAGCGTGATCACTCCAGAGTACAGGATCGGCTCTCTTTCATACACAAGAGAGAACAGTTTCTCAATCATACCCATTGCACACTCTCCACTCCAATGTTTTTTCCGCCAGGATCGGTACTACATTGCCATAGCTCTCCGGTACTTCCCAGGACTCTTTTTCTCAGTGTGACCTTTTTCTCAGGGATATTTTTGAGACCATAGATCCTTCTTGCATTGTCACTGACAAATGCTTGCATCAGGTCAAGTCTGTTGTGCTTCTCAAAAAATGCTGCCAGAAGCGGAAGTGCCAGAGGGGCTGTGAATATCCCTGCACTTCCTCCTGCTTTTTCCTTATTGGTTTGAAGATGTGGCGCAGAGTCGCTTCCAAACATGATCTTTGGATGACCACTAAGTACCGCTTTTTGTATCGCATCTCTATCTGCCGGTGTTTTGATGACAGGTTTACAGAACATATGGGGCTCCAGCATACCGCCTATCAGGTCATCGAGTGTATAGAGAAGATGATGCACAGTAACAGTGGCATATAGATTTTCATACTTGTCCAGAAGCTCCAACGTTCTTCTGTCAGAGATATGCTCCATCATGATCTTTAATTTTGGAAACTCTTTGGCGAGTGTTTCCCAGACAGGCAGGAACTCATACTCCCTATCCATCACAAAACCGTTGGTCTCACCGTGAAAAAGCAGCGGTATCCCACACTCCTCGAGTTTTTCCAATACACTTCTCACAGACTCCACGTCGATCGTGGCAAGTCCCCCCTCGGAGTTTGTCGTGATCCCCATAGGGTAGTACTTCACTGCCGTGATGTGCTCTTTGATATCCTCTAAAGCCTCCGGACCAAAATCTCTGTCATAAAATACTGTCATTAAAGGCTCAAACGTATCATCCCCTATCGCTTCGAGTATCTTTTGTCTATACTCCAGCACAAGCGCTTTGTTCGTTACAGGGGGGTTGAAGGTTCGGCATGATGATAGCCCCGCTGAAATCTTTTGAACTGTACCTTGCAATATTTTTCAACATCTCATCCTGTCTTATATGCAAGTGCATATCCAGGGGTGAATCTAACACTATTTCCATCTTTTATCCTTTACCATAAATGTGTGCTCTTGATCAATGAAAGTATATCAGGCTCTATCATAAATGCAAATTAATTGCACTTATGATAGACTACCGCCAATAAAAAACGAAGGGTGTAGCTATGATCCACTCATATATCATTACAGGATTTTTAGGTGTCGGAAAAAGCAGTATGCTGACCAATACGATCAAAAATCATTTTGGGGATAGAAAGATCGCTCTTATCGTCAATGAATTCGGTGAGATCGGTGTCGATCAGAATATCCTGAAAAATGTACATACCGATGTGATAGAGATATCTCAGGGGTGTATCTGCTGTACGATGGGCCAGGAGTTTGAAAGCGGTGTGACCGAGATCATCAACACGTACGACCCTGAACTCATCTTTGTAGAGACCTCCGGTGCCGCAGAGCCCTTCCCTGTCTTTATGTCACTGCAGACACTTGGGCTTGCAGTGGATGGGGTCATCTGTGTGGTAGATGCAAAAAACCATGCCTCCTATATGCACAACCCTACAGCGAAGTTTCAAGTGGGCGGTTCAAACATCATCGTGCTGAACAAAACCGACCTGGTCAATGACGCGGAGCTCGAAGAGGCAAAAAAAGATATCGTCAAATTCAAAGAGGAGAACGATGTCAAAAACACATTCACCGGTCAAAAAGTATTTAATAACTACTTTATCCATACTGCCGAACAGGGTATCGTAGGCAAAGAGGTCTTTGAGGGTGTCTACAGGATAGATGAGATCGCAGGTCTGGCAAGTGACTATCAAAATCATGAGCATACCCATGATGAGATCGGCAGACGCGTTGCACACCTAAGCAAAGAGATTGCGTTTGCTGACGTGGGCAATCTTCTAAATGCATTACCTGATAATATCTACAGAGTAAAAGGAATGGTCAAAGTACATGATGTACCAAATCCTCTTATCGTGAATTACGCTTTTGGAAATGTTTCCTTTGAGGAGTTGTGTGATTATGAGGGGAAACCGATTTTGGTCTTTATCGGTGATGATATTGATGACGACTTGGAAAAGCTCTCTCAGAACCATTATTTTTTAGAAATGGCGGAGCACACCAGGCACCATAATCACAAACATTCATTACAGGTAAATCCACAAGTGGACACTGCGCCAAAAAATACTTTCAAGTGGACAAACTAAGGAGAAGAAATGAAAACAAGTGAACTGAATTATTTTAAAAAGATTCTGGAGGATAGAAAACTGCAGATTCTGAAGAACATAAATGGGGCGCATGATGAACTTGATCAATTAGGGTCATGTGAACTTAATGATGAAGGTGATCATGCTTCTGTCAGCAACAGTGTCATGATCGATAGTGTGATTGCCAGGCAACAGCAGCAAGAGTTAAATGATATTGACAGGGCATTGGCCAGGATAGCATCGGGTGAGTACGGAACATGTGCAATGTGCGGGGTTGAAATAGGTTTTCAAAGGCTTAAAGTGAAACCTCATGCTATTTATTGCATTGATTGTAGAGAGATTGTTGAAAAGTAATAGAAACCTCCGAATAATTGTTGCCGTCATCCTGAACTAGATTCAGGATCTCATGTCTTAGAGCATTGAAAGTCTTTAGATTCCGGATCAAGTCCGGAATGACGGTATTTTCAGAGGGTTCACCGCTGTGCAATCGCACAATGATTAGTGGCAACCGCCGCCGCAGCATCCGCCATCAGGCCCATTATTATGCTCGTGCTTATGGCTGTGCTCTTTTGCCGGTGCTGAAGCTGCACCCGCACTTGTACTACATGCACTTACACCCGGAGGTGTTGTAGGCTGGATCGCCTGGTTGCTTACGCCGCCCTCGGCATTGACCTTGTCGATAAACGCAAGGACCTTGCTTGCCGCTTCCTGATAACGCTTCGCGGTTTCAGAATCCGGCTGGTGATAGGTGACAGGCTTCCCTGTGTCCCCGCCGATTCTGATCGCAGGCTCGATAGGAATACGCGCGATAAGCTCTGTACCGTACTCCATTGCGACAGGTGCCGAAGTTCCCATACCGAAGATATCCGACTC
>JACXUO010000063.1 GCA_014763885.1 Campylobacterales bacterium | reverse complement strand
ACGGCGGTGCGCTGAAGCAGATGATCACACCGTTCAAACTCGGCGTGGGAGGGATCATAGGAAATGGAAAGATGATGACCAGCTGGATACATATGGATGACCTGATGGGGATCTACAAATTTATCATCGACAGACAGCTCACCGGAGTCTTCAATGCCACATCGCCCCGCCCGGTCACCAACTATACCTTCACCAAGGCACTGGGCAAAGCACTCCGCCGCCCGACCCTCCTGCCTATCCCGGAGTTTGCCCTGGGGATCATGTACGGGGAAGCGGCCTCTGTCCTTACCGAGTCCAAAGAGGTCTACCCCAAAAAGATCCTGGATGAAGGATACAGGTTTCTCTATACCGATATAGAGAAGGCGCTCAAGCAGATCGTTTCCTGAGACCATATTAAGTGGAAATGGGTGTCTTTCGCGTAGGATACGTAACCACGCACCAAAATAGAGTCTGTAGTTTTGGCATTGCCAAACCTACGACTTTGGAACTAACACTTTCTTCCGCAAATCAACATCCTCTACCCTCTTCAAACACCTTTTTATATCCAGCGAAAGACTCTTAATAAACCTTAAAAAAAAAGATGCTATGATTTTAATTGACCGACGGTCAGTCAAAAGGAGACCTATGGCAATTATCGTCAATAAAGAGGAAAAGAGAAAGAACATCGCTCTCTCATGCAAATCCCTCCTGCTTGAGCACGGGATCAATGATCTGACCATTGCACAGATCGCCAAAACCGCTGGGATCGGCAAAGGGACGGTCTATGAGTATTTCCAGAACAAAGAGGATATCGTCTTTGAGATCATCACACTCTTTATCTCAGAATATGAAGAGGAGTTCTATAAAAAGGTTGCACACTCCGGTTCGACGAAGGAGAAGATCTACCACTTTTTGAACCTGCTCTATCTCAATGAAGAGACAAAAAAACACCTCTCTCTTTACCGTGAGTTCATTGCGATCTCCCTCATGGACGGGACTGAAGAGATGGAACAGTTCAGCCGGGCGTGTCACGAAAAGTCGACAGAGAAGCTGAAAATGATCATTGATGAAGCGATAGAGAAGAATGAGATCGTTCCGGAAGCACGTGATCTGATCCCCGCCCTTCACCTCTTCTCAAAGGGACTGGTGATCGACACACATATGCTGCATACGGATGCGAAAAGCGAGATAAAGCGTTTTGTAGAGACGCTTTTTACACTGATTGAAATCAAGGAGGAACAATGAGAATCGCATGGATAGCACTGCTGCCCCTCCTGGGCATGGCCCAGGAGTATGGGCTCAAGGACCTGATCACAGATGCACACCGGAGCAACCCCATGATCAAAGCGGCAGAGTTGAAAGCTACCGCAAAATCCAAAGAGATGGAAGCTGCCAAAAGTGCTTTCTGGCCGACGCTTGATATCGGCGGAACGTACAGCCGCTCCACCCCCACTACGATCGTGAACCCGGGTGAAGTGACCAGCGGCTTTGCAACAGCACGCATGGAACTCTATGACGGAGGCAGGAAAAGTGCCCTTAAGCGTGCCAAAGGGTTTGAATACAGTGCCTCACTCCTGGAGCAGGAGGCATTTGCCAAAAACCTCTCTCTCAGGATCATAGATGACTACTATACGGTCCGCAAACTCCAGGCGATGCTCTCTGCACTCTACGAACAATCCAGGGAGCTTCAAGCACAGCTTGACCGCATCAGAAAGTTCAGCGCCGCGGGACTTGCAACACAGGAGGATATAGACAAGCTTGTAGCAGTCTATGAAAATAACCGCTATACGATAGAAAATACCAAACTGGCGCTTGAGACAGGATTGGAAAATCTGCGTCTTGAAAGCGGGTTGCCGGTAGAGAGCCTTAAAAAAAGTCTCTTCAAAGAACCCCGCAATGTCACCTTTGAACCTTATGAAAACAGCAAGATACTCAAAGCCACCGCCGATGCAGTGGGCGAAAATGCGAATGCGATCAAAGCCGGATATATGCCGCAGATCACGATACAGGATACCTATACACAATCCAAATATGGTGACCTTGCCCCATCGGAATTCCCGGGAGATATACTGCTTGACCATCAGAACCAGGCAAGCGTTTCGGTAAGTATGCGCCTTTTTGACAACGGGAAGATGAGCAGAGAGAAAGAGGCCCTGCAGTATCAGAAACTGGCCCTTGAATCAGAACGCCAATACCGTATCGATGAGCAGAAGATGCACTTTAGACTTTCAGAAAAAAATCTGCAGACGATACAGGCAAAACTCAAAAGCGCACACAGCGAGCTGAACGCCGCACAGAGTACCTACCGTGCGATTCTAAAAAAGTTTGAAAGCGGTCTGGTCGACAATATCGCCTACCTCGATGCACTCAATAACCAGACACTGGCTGAGGCACGCTATGACGAGACACGCTATGACTATGAGGTAGCGAAATCCATCCATTACTATTATGCAGGGAAAGACCCCAAGGAGTTTATACAATGAAAAAACTATTCATGACAATGATCATGATGGCTACGGCCATCTATGCGGGTGAGGTCTATGCGACCTTCCAGGTAGAAGCGGAAAAAAGTGCTGAATTGGCTTTCATCAGCACCGGTGTCGTAGAGAAGGTCCATATCGATGTAGGAAGTGCCGTAAAGAAGGGAGAGGTACTGGCAACACTTGAGAACAGCGATCTCAAAGCGATGCTTGAGAGTGCCGAAGTGGCAGAGAAATATGCGCAAAAAGATTTTGAGAGACAGCAGAAAGTAAAACAGGTGATCAACCAGGCACAATATGACCAGTACGCCTTCAAATATGAAAATGCCAGGGCACAGGCGGCCTACCAAAAAGCGCTTTTTGAAAAAACGATCCTCAAAGCACCCTTTGACGGCGTGATCTTTGAAAAAATCGTCGAGGAGGGAGATGCGGTCAGCGGCGGGTTGCTCCGTACGATACTGAAGATCCAGAGCCTGCATGAGAGAAAACTTGTTCTTGCATTTGACCAGAAGTACCATACAGAGGTAAAAGTGGGTGACCTCTTCCAATACAGGGTCGACGGAGACGATACCCTCTATGAAGGGAAGATCACTAAGATCTACCCTGCCCTAGATACAGATAAGAGAAAAGTGATCGCAGAAGTGGAGGCCAGGGACCTTATGGTGGGTCTCTTCGGCGAAGGAACGATCATCACCAATGCGAAGTAGACGGATATAGCGTATGTATAAATTAGCCATAAACCGACCCATTACAACCCTCATGTATGTGCTGTCGCTCGTCATCTTCGGATGGATGAGCTTCAAGGCGATGCCTGCCGCACTCTTTCCAAACGTCGATTTCCCGATCGTTACGGTCAAAACCGTCTACCCGGGTGCGGAGCCGACGACGATAGAGTCAGAAATCACCGACAAGATCGAAGAGGCGATCTCAAGGATCGGGGGGATAGACTCCGTCATCTCAACCAGCAGCGACAGTGTGAGCGTCGTGACGATCAAGTTTCTGCTTGAACGCGATATCGATGAAGCGACGAACGATGTCAGGGACAAGGTCTCTGCCGTCTCCCTGCCTACCGATGCGGAGACACCGCTGGTCAGCAAACTCGATATCGGCGGGGCTGCGGTGATCAACCTCTTTTTGACAGCCAAAAACGATACCCTTCAGAACCTGATGGTCTTTGCGGATGAAAAGGTCAAACCGGCCATCCAGAAGATCAACGGCGTCGGCGGGATCAATATCATCGGTTACAAAGACAGGGAGATCAGGGTCTACCCGGATATCAACAAACTCAGCCAGAACAACATGACGATCAGTGAGCTCAACGAGATCATCAAAAGGGAGAACAACAAGATCGGCGGCGGCAAGCTGATCACCGAGGAGAAAGAGTTCATCCTGAAAACCAAAGCCGATGCGATGAGTATCGAAGAGCTTCGCGATATCAAGATCAAAGAGGGCGTCAGACTCAAAGATGTCGCCAGAGTGGAAGACGGCATGAGCGACCCGAAGAGCTACGCTTCCTATGAAGGGGTGGAAGGCGTCATGCTTGAGGTACAGAAGATCTCGGGTACCAACACACTTGAGATCGTCTCCAAGGTCAAAGCAGAGATCCCTGCCCTGGAGAAGATGGCCGGAGAGAGGTTCGGTGTCAAGCTGCTCAACGACACCACCCCTTTTATCATCCACTCGCTGGCAGATGTGGAGTTTGACCTGATCTACGGTTCGATCCTGGCGGTGATCATCATCTTTGTCTTCCTGCGCAATATGACCATTACCTTCGTCTCGGCACTCTCCATCCCTACGTCGATCTTCGGTACGATCGCACTGATGCACTTTATGGGGTATGACCTCAACAGGATGACCCTGATCGGGCTGACCTTGGCGATCGGGATCATTATCGATGATGCCGTCGTCGTCGTGGAGAATATCTATAAAAAGCTTGAAGAGGGAAAAGGAAGGTTCGAGGCCGCTTTCGAGGGGGTCAGGGAGATCGCTTTTGCCATCCTGGCGATCTCGGCAATGCTTCTGGCCGTCTTTATCCCCGTCTCGAACATGAGCGGTATCGTAGGGAAATTCTTCGAATCATTTGCGATGACGGTCGGATTTGCCGTGATCATCTCCTATACGATCGCGCTGAGTTTCATCCCGAGTCTCGGGGCAAGAACCCTGGAGAAAAAAGAGAGCCGTTTTTATGACCGGACCGAACCTTTTTTCAAATCCCTGGAGGGGGTATATGACCGTGCGTTGCGTTTTGTGCTGCGGTTCAGGAAGAGTACACTGATCGGTGTCTTTGTCATCTTCGTCGGTTCACTCAGCCTTTTCCCAAAGATCGGTATGGACTTTGTTCCCAAAGAGGACAAGGGAGAGTTTGAAGTCAAGCTCAAAGCCGATGCGGGGATCTCACTGGAAAAGATGATCCTGGAGTCCAAAAAGATAGAAGCGGTCGTCAAAGAGGATAAAAATGTCGTCTATACGACACTCAGCATCGGCTACACCAGTGCCCAGGAGATCAATAAAGCTGTAATCTATGTCAAACTGACGGAGAAAGACGAGAGAGATCTGAACCAGGAGGAGATCATCCAAAGCCTGAGAGAGAGGCTCAAGCCCTACCAGGAGTCACTCTTTATCACCGCCGCAGCGATACCGAACATCAAAGGGGCCGGTGTCAGTGTACCGTATCAGATCGTGCTGAAGTCTGACTCGTTTGAAGCACTGAAAACCGCTACCCATAACCTAACCGAGTATCTTGCTCAGAAAAAGGGATTTGTGGATATCGATACCAACCTGGAAGAGGGAAAACCGCAGATAGAGATAGAGATCCTGCGCGAAAATGCCGCCAGGCTGGGTATCAGTGCTTCGCAGATCGCACTGGCGATCTCAACCGCCTTCTCGAGCGACCTTGAGATCTCACACTTCGAAGAGAGCGGAAAACAGTACAATATCTCACTCAGGGTAGATGACAGCGACAGAAAAACGATCCAGGATATCAAGAAGATACAGCTGCGTGCCCAAAATGGGGAGCTTGTCTATCTGGATGGCCTGGTAGCGTTCAAAGAGAGTGAATCACTGGCAAGTATCTACCACTATGACAGACAGAGACAGGTGAGTGTCTATGCGGATCTTTTCGGGCTGGACCTCGGAGGGGCCGTGCAGTACACCACCGACAAGATCGGTGAACTTCTCCCGGAAGGGGTTGACTACAAGTTTACAGGGTTTGCGGAAGAGATGGCAAAAACGGGACAGGCGTTCGGTGCGGCGATCGGGCTTACCCTGATCCTGATGTTCATTATCCTGGCGATACTCTATGAGTCGCTGATCCAGCCGGTCATCATCATGGTGGCACTGCCGCTCAGTATTATCGGGGTACTGATCGCACTCTACCTCAGCGGACTGCAGTTCAGCCTCTTTGTAATGATCGGGTTCATGCTGCTGATGGGGATGGTCGGGAAAAATGCCGTCTTGCTGGTTGACTTTGCCAATGAGGCGCTCAAGTCCGGCAAGACTACCGATGAAGCCCTCCTGGAGGCAGGAGAGAAGAGGCTTAGACCGATCCTTATGACAACTTTTGCTATGATATTTGCAATGCTTCCTCTTGCGATCGCGACAGGGCTGGGGAGCGAAACCAAGGCGCCGATGTCCATTGCGGTGATCGGAGGGTTGATCAGTTCCATGGTACTCACCCTACTGGTCGTCCCGGTCATCTATAAGATGATCAACCCTGTCGACAGATGGCTGAGAAAGTGGTATGAGGTAGGAAAGGTATAGGATGAAAACAAAAGGCAGAGTTTCTCTCGTTCTTGGCAGCGGCGGCGCCAGAGGCTACGCCCATATCGGGGTGATCGAAGCGCTTGAAAAGAGAGGCTATGAGATCGTCTCTATCAGCGGTGCCTCGATGGGTGCACTGATAGGCGGGCTCTATGCCTGCGGGAAACTGGATGCCTACAAAGAGTGGGTACTGGGGCTGGACCCGCTTGATGTCGCTTCCCTGGTGGACTTTTCCTTTGACTCCAGCGGCCTGATCAAAGGCGACAAGGTCTTTGACAAGATCGCCGCAATGATCGGCGAGGAGCAGACCTTCGAAGATCTGCCGATCAAGTTTACTGCCGTTGCTACAGATGTGGTACGCAAAAAGGAGGTCTGGTTCCAGTCAGGAAACCTCCTGCAGGCACTCCGCGCCTCCATCGCGATCCCTACGATCTTCACACCGGTGAAGATCGATGAGATGATCCTGGCTGACGGCGGTATCCTCAATCCGCTGCCTGTGGCCCCGACGATGTCGGATATCAGTGACCTTACGATTGCAGTCAACCTCTATGGAGACACTCCCAAACCTGAGATAGAGATCAGCGATGAGGAGAAGAAGCAGACCAATAGCTTCAGCCGGGTTTTTCTTGATCTGCTCGAGAAGTTTCATCCCAAAAAAGAGGAGCTCACGATGTTTGATATCCTGGACAAAACCTTCGATACGATGCAGAACGGTCTGACCAGATACAGGCTGGGAGGCTACCCTCCCGATATCCTGATCGATATCTCAAAAGATGTCTGCAACACCTACGACTTCCACAAGTCCCTCGAAGTCATAGAACAGGGAAGAAAAGCGGCAGAGAAACAGCTTGATGAGAAAGGGCTGTAGTCCAAGCCCCTGCCCTGCTCTTCCTCATTCTCAACGTGACCCTT
>JACXUO010000151.1 GCA_014763885.1 Campylobacterales bacterium | reverse complement strand
CCTTTAAACGTTCCGAGCGTGACAGTCGCGTGACCGAAAGAACATTGAAATCATCAGGATTAAAAGGATTTTCTGAAACAGCAGCCTCTGTTTTGACTTGGATGCAGTTTGGGAAAAGGCGGACATCTTTCAATCTCGGATTGTACTTTTTCAGCTCATCCATCGAAAAGCTGCTGACTGTTAAAATCGTTGACCTGTTCATGATCCACTCTGTGGTCCGTGGCAGTTTTTTCCAGATCTCAATGCCATGCGTACAGAAGATGATCCTTGCTTTGGGGTTTAGTAGGCGTAATACTATTGCCAATGGAGCCAGATTGACATGGGCGAAGATAAAAGTGTCAAATCTTTTTGCATTTTTGATAATGTATGTGAAAGCTCCGAGTTTACTGTTGCCAAGTGTTTGAAAAGGCAATGAGGTTTTCACATCTTTTTCATCATCGTAGATGCCCACAAGTTCGGCAGTCACATCTGCATGATCTTTGCTTATCTCTTCTAACGCTGAAATAAAATATCTGTTGAACGTCTGTATCCCGCCTGTTTGGGAAAAAGCGTTTTGGTAAATAAAAACAACTCTATTGCTCATTTATATACCATTCGTACATATCTTTGATACCATCTTCAAGCTCTACTTTATGCTTCCACCCTTTTACGACGTGATCCGTAATGCGTGACACGTAATTAGTTACCATGAGTGTACCACCTGTACATTTGCTTGACACCATCAACCAATTCAACTTTGTGTTCCCATCCTAATGCGTGCAACTTACTCACATCAGTCAGTTTTTTCATAGTCCCGTCAGGTTTATCTGTATTGAAGTAGAGTTCACCGGAAAATCCGACGATCTCTTTGATCATATGGGCTAGATCGTGGATGGAGATATCTACTCCTGTACCGATGTTGATGTGGGTATTTCGAACTTCGTTCGAAAGTGATTGGTAATTGGTAATTGGTAATTGGGATTTTGTGAGTGCTTCGCAGGGTTTGCTGTCAATAGTAGTTGACTGGTTATTGGTTACTGGTGTATTGGAT
>JACXUO010000062.1 GCA_014763885.1 Campylobacterales bacterium | reverse complement strand
CTCGAACTGGTAATGATTAAGCGTGAAGAGTTGCTGCAGGATGCAGCCTGATACATAAAAGGTGTTTTGAAATTGCGAACTTTTAAGGGCACTATCTGACAAATAAAGTAAATATAATTTTTTTCTATTATAATCAGCCTATTCATTAAAATAGTCTCAGAAAATAATTGAAAATAGATTACAGTGACAAAAGGAAATTTTTTGAACTTGCAAAGTTTTTTATGGGAATACGGGGAAAAGGTCCCCGGGTACGATATCAGAGTTGTCAACGAAAGAGAGGCACGAGCTGCAGCGGGGATACTCGGGATGCTGGGGATGATCGTCATTTTTGTCGGTATAGGTTTTAACCACATCATCGTAGCGAGAGTCTACCTGGCATTTCTGTTTCTTGATTTTACGGCAAGGATTATCAGTCCGAACTATGCTCCCTCAATGCTTCTGGGAAAATTTTTTGTTCAAAATCAAAAACCGGAATATGTAGGCGCACTGCAAAAACGCTTTGCATGGACCCTGGGCTGGCTGATCTCCCTTCCCATGCTCTGGTGGTTTGTGATACACTGGGATATCAATTTTTATAAAGTTCTGATCTGTGTGCTCTGTCTTGTGCTGACATTTCTGGAAAGCGCTTTCTCCATATGTGTGGGGTGTATGATATACAAAGCCATCACGAAAGATGATCCGCAGCATTGTCCGGGAGGTGTATGTGAAATACGCAAAAAAGAGCCTATACAGATGTTCAACCCTGTGCAAAAGGCGATTACCGCTTTCACAATGATCGGGCTTGCTGTGGGAACCTACCTCTTTCTGGCCTATCAGGAGCCCAAAACATTCTTCGGCGAGTTTCTCCATGAAGCGGTTTTGACAAAAGCGCAACTTGAAAAAGAGAAGGATGAAGCGTATCAAAAAGCGCTGGAAGAGGAGTTTGGAGAGGATGACGAGTAGTTCCCGTGATGCACTGATATTTTGGCAAGCAATACCAGAATATTTTATAAATTTTTAAACCTATTTAGATATAATTTCGCCCTAAAGTTGTCTCACCTCTAGAGTGTCGCAGCGACCCCTATCGGACTGAAGATAGTGGAAGAGCCTTCGTGCTGGAACAGGTTAGTTGCCTGTCACATTTTAAAAAATAGTTTAAAAGGTAACACAATGAGAAAAGATATTCACCCTGATTACAAAACATGTGAAGTAACATGTGCATGTGGTAACAAATTTGAGGTCAAATCAGATAAAGAAACAATGAGTATCGATATCTGTAATGAGTGCCACCCATTCTTCACAGGTTCTGAGAAGATCGTGGATGCTACTGGTAGAGTTGAGAAATTCAAGAAGAAATTCAATCTTCAGTAATCTATCAAGTAGACCGTTACAGGAGATTTGCTCCTGTAACTTACGCTCATGCTAAGTTTACTTCAGCAGTAGGCTCAGGCGACCAGTCGCTTTTGGCTTATGCCGGTAATTTAGCTCTTACTCTAAAGGCTAACGTTGTTAACTTTTATCCCTACCCCAATTGGAAATCCCCAAGACATTACCATCCGAGCGATAAAGCTTTTTGAAGAAGCAACACTTTTTTTATGTGAAGATACAAGAGAGACGAAAAAGCTGCTGAAACTCCTTGAAGAGCGTTTTGAAATGACCTATCCTGATGCCGACTTTGTCTCTTTTAATGAACACAACGGTCAGGAGCGCCTTGAAACATATGGAGAGATGCTAGCAGAGAAAAGTGTAGTCTATGTCAGTGATGCGGGGATGCCGGTGATCTCTGATCCAGGGCAGATACTTGTGGAGTATTGTCAAAGAAATGGGGTCGCTTATGATGTACTGCCGGGGGCCAGTGCCGTCACTACGGCCTATGCGGCTTCAGGTTTTCCTGAAGGAAAGTTCCTCTTCTATGCATTTTTGCCCCACAAAGGCAAAGAGCGTGCCATCGCATTGGCTGAGGCACTGGAAAATGGGTTTAACACGGTTCTCTATGAGTCGCCGCACAGGCTTGAAAAGCTTTTGGAAGAGATCGTTGCCGCGGATGAAAACAGGGAGCTTTTCTTGGCAAAAGAGCTGAGTAAGAAGTACCAGCGTTATTACCGTGGCAGTGCCAAAGCATTGAACGAGCAGTTGAAAAATGAGACGATCCGGGGTGAGTGGGTTGTGGTGATCAGTGCGAAAAAAGGCAGCGAAAAGAGTCTATCCTTTTCCGAGGTCTTGTCACTGGATCTGCCTCCCAAGCCCAAGGCGAAACTACTCTCCATGTTAAGTGACAGGAGCGTAAAAGAGTGGTATCAGGAATTGATAAACACTTAAACAGCAAAAAAAAGGTAGAATCACGCACATGATCATTTATGGAAAACAGGTCTGTTTTTATGCGATGGAGCATAAAGAGGAAGAGATCCAAACCGTCTATATCGCTAAGAGAGGGATCCTTCCTCAGCCTTTGTTTCACAAGTATCACGATAAGATCAAGTTCTTGGAGCCAAAATGGGCGCAGTCGATGGCCAAAGGGGGCAATCACCAGGGGATTCTCATAGAGATGAACCCCTTTGTCCAGACAGGTTTTGAGGAGATCAAACAAAGTGATTTTATCGTGGTACTTGATGGTCTTACAGATGTCGGAAATATCGGGGCGATCGTAAGAAGCGCCTATGCATTGGGAGCCGGTGCAGTTATCGCTGCGGGTGTCAAACAGCTCAATTTTGCAGCCATCGCACGGACAAGTGCCGGCGCATTGCTTGATATGCCTTTTATGGTCAGTGACAACATTTTGGACCATATCAACGAGTTGAAGCAGGTAGGATATCGCTTCTACGGTGCGTCGATGGATGGTGAAGCCGTACAGGGATGCAGTTTCGCACCCAAAAGGGTGCTTGTAATGGGAAGTGAAGATAAAGGGCTTTCAAAAAAGGTTCTTTCCAGGATAGATAAGACGGTTTCTATCACAATGCAGCATGCGTTTGATTCACTCAATGTGAGTGCAGCGGCTGCGATATTAATACACAGGATGGTCTATGCAGTTAAATGATATTCTTGAAGAACACAGCCTTAAAAATATCAGCAAAAAAACCAATATCTCAGAAGAGAATCTTGAATATCTTCTGGAAAAGAATTTCGATAAGATCGAAAGAGTGAAAGCCATGGGCTTTATCTCTATTATTGAACGTGAGTTCAAGGCAGATCTGGGCGCATTGAAACGTGAAGCACAGGCCTACTATGCAGAACAGCTCCCCGCAGAGGAGAGTATCGTCATCACAGGCGTACTGGTTGAGGAAAAAAGAGGGAAGTCAAAGTGGCTGCTCTTTATCGTTCTGGCACTGCTGGCATACGCATCCTGGTATTTTGTCACGCAATACAACAAGTCACACTCCAATACGCTTCAGCCGGTTGAAGAGCAGGCGGATGCGATGGAGAGTGCTTCCCAGAAGGATCTGGATATCATTCATACGATCAAAGAAAAGTGGAACACGATAGTCAATAGTGATCAAAAAGAGGCGATTGTGGAAGAGAAGGAAGCTCCGGAGGGGAACGAGGCGGTTTCCAAAGCGGTTGTCGAGGTCGTAGAGCCTGTTGAGGTAGAAGAGGAGAAGCCAGAAGAGACAAATGTGGCCCGGGTTCCCGAAGAAGAAGCAGGTATCGGGATAGAGACGAAATAATTTTCTAACAAAAAAACATAAAGATTAAATAGTAAAGAGTAGAAATGTTTGACGAAATTCAATTTGAAAAGATAAATCAACTGCCAAAGTATGTCTTTGCAGCGATCGATGAGCTTAAATCACAGGCAAAAGAAGAAGGTAGGGACATTGTGGATTTTTCTATGGGGAACCCTGATCAGGATACCCCTCCGCAGATCGTAGAGTCTCTGATAGAGCATGTCCGTAAAGGAGGAACTCACGGGTATAGCGCAGGAAGCGGAAAAGGCCTTTTTGAGCTTAGAGAAGCGATCTGTAACCTATACAAAAGAAAATATAATGTCGATCTTGACCCGGAGCGTGAAGCGGTAGCGACAATGGGAAGCAAAGACGGGTTTTTCCATATGGTTCAGGCGGTAACAAACCCGGGAGATATCGCATTGGTTCCCGATCCTACCTACCCGATCCATGCCTATGCATTCAGTATCAACGGGGCAAAGCCTATCGGTATCAAAATACCGTTCAGCGAAGAGAACTATGAAGTGGATGAGGCCAAATATCTTGAACTGATCGAATCGACAATCGATCTCCAGCATGCGCCGGTAAGGTATGTTCTGGTGAACTTCCCCCACAACCCGAGTACGGCTACGGTGACACTGGATTTTTACGAAAAACTGGTAGCGCTTGCGAAGAAGAAGCGTTTTTATGTGATCTCCGATATCGCCTATGCTGATATCGCATTCGACGGCTATAAATCACCCTCTATCCTTCAGGTGGAGGGAGCAAAAGATGTTGCGGTGGAAGCTTATACACTTTCCAAATCATACAATATGGCGGGCTGGAGAGTCGGATTCCTCGTGGGTAACAAAAGTTTGGTGGGGGCACTTCAGAAACTGAAGAGCTGGATTGATTACGGTATGTTCACTCCGGTACAGTTGGCTGCTGCCGACACGCTGAACAAGTACTACGCGATTGCCGAGGAAGAGACGGCACCGCGCTATCAGAGAAGAAGAGACTACCTGGTCAAAGCGTTCAATGAAGCAGGATGGCATATCGGTACGCCAAAAGCAAGTATGTTTATCTGGGCACGTATCCCCGAGCAGTGTATGCATATGGGATCGCTCAAGTTCTCGGAAGAGCTGATCAAGCATGCGGATATGGCAGTGAGCCCTGGTATCGCATTCGGTGATGATGCGTATGTGAGGATCGCACTGATCGCGGATGAGGAGCGCATCCAGAAAGCTGCAGATAAATTGAAAGTATTTTTGGAGGGGTGTAAATAAAATGGTAAAAATCGGGATTCTCGGAGTAGGAACGGTAGGTCAAAGTGTTGCCAATATCTTGGAGTCAAATGCTGATATCCTGGAAGCGAGAGCAGGCAAGAAGATTGTGGCTAAAACCGGTGTGGTAAAAAATCTTTCCAAAAAAAGAGATGTCAATATCACCCTCTCCGAGAATCCATACGATGTTGTGGATGATCCCGAGATCGATATCGTCGTCGAGTTGATGGGCGGCATAGAAGAGCCTTACGAGCTGGTCAAAAGGGCGCTTAAAAACGGCAAAGCGGTCGTGACTGCCAATAAGGCGCTGCTTGCGTATCACAGATATGAACTCCAGGAGCTTGCGGGTGACCTGCCGCTGATGTATGAGGCAAGCACCGCCGGGGGTATCCCGATCATCGGTGCGTTGCGCAACGGACTTGCAGCCAATCATATCGAATCAATCCAGGGGATCATGAACGGTACCTGCAACTATATGCTTACCAAGATGATCAAGGAGGGTGCCCAGTATGATGCGATCCTCAAAGAGGCGCAGGAGCTTGGATATGCCGAAGCTGACCCCACCTTTGATGTAGGCGGGTTTGACGCGGCGCATAAACTTCTTATCCTCTCTTCCATCGCCTACGGGATCGATGCAAAACCCGAAGATATCGTGATCGAGGGGATTGAGAATATTACCCAGACGGATGTGGCTTTTGCCAAAGAGTTCGGGTATGAGATCAAGCTGCTGGGCATCGCCAAAAAATCCAATGATGGTGTTGAACTGCGTGTCCACGCCACGATGATTCCCCAGGCATCTATGATCGCCAAAGTGGACGGTGTGATGAATGCTGTGACGGTAGTAGGGGACAGGGTCGGTGAGACGATGTTCTACGGACCGGGAGCGGGCGGTGATGCAACGGCTTCAGCAGTCATCGCGGATATCGTGGATATCGTACGGGGTAACCACGGACCGATGCTTGGATACAAAAAGGGGCTTGAGTCCGGACTCAAGCTGCTTTCAAAAGATCAGATCACGACACACTACTACCTGAGGATGGAAGTGGATGATGAGAGCGGCGTACTTTCAAAAGTAAGCGGCGTTCTTGACAAATCAGGTATCTCTATCGAGTCGATGCTCCAGAAACCACATACGGCTGACGAGAGGGTGAAACTTCTCTTTACGACACACGAGTGCAAGGAGGCACAGATCACAGAGGCGATCGCTGCGCTGAAAGCTGAGCCGTGTGTGCATGGTGATGTGGTGATGATGAGGATAGAGAAGTAATGGCAAAAGATCACTATTTTGACATCAGCGCGAAGCTGGATATGATGGAGATGAAAAATGCCGTCGTGATGGCTCAGAAAGAGGTGGCGACGCGTTTTGACTTCAAGGGTGTTAAGGCGGAGATCGATCTCAATGAGAAGGCAAAGACCTTGTCTCTCAGCTCGTCATCCGACAGCAAGATCGATGCGCTCAAGGATATCCTGATCTCCAAGCTGATCAAAAGAGATATCGCAGGTAAATCACTCGAAGAGGTGAAGACCGAGGGGATCAGCGGGGGCAATACCAAGGTGATCTACCGCATCGTCGATACGATCGACAAGGATGAAGCCAAAAAGATCGTCAAAGCGATCAAAGATGCGAAGCTCAAGGTGACCCCTTCCATCCAGGGGGATGAGATAAGAGTCTCAGGCAAGAAGATCGATGATCTCCAGGCGGTCATGAAGCTTGTCAAGGAGCTTGATCTCAAAGCACCGTTAACTTTCGGTAACTTCAAATGAGAAGCGTGAAGTAAACGACAACTGTTTGTCGTTTATAGCTTCGGAACCGGAACGGACGGAGCAAAGCGTAGCCGTGAAGGCATGAACTATTTTTCTTCAATCTCGTTCCTACTCTCCTGAGTGGGAATGCGCCCTGACCGTAAGGGAAGAAGTGCCCTTGGGATGCATACTTCAATTTAAATGTCATAAAACTCTAAATCCATCGCTAGATGGCAGGTATATTTAATCAAACTTCCTCGTAGTATTATATGAGGCGGTGTTTCTCTCTTCATTTTTTTCTCAAAGAGAGTGATGACTTCATCACCGCTACGCTTCACTAGGAGAAAAAACGAAGCAAAAAATCGTCATCCCTCTCGAATCGCTTTGCTTACAAGGTCGTTCGGGATGACAGTTTTTGTTTATTAAATATATATCTTTGCATCTGCATGTCAAATGCTCATTGACAAATAGACTTAACGCTTTGTTATAAACTAGATACCGTCAAAAATTTTCTGTAAATTCATCATCAACTTCACTGAGCTGTTCCAAATCTTCCCACGAAACATATTTTCTCTCAAGCCATTTAGCATTAG
>JACXUO010000150.1 GCA_014763885.1 Campylobacterales bacterium | reverse complement strand
TTAACCTGGTTCCCATCGACTACGCCTTTCGGCCTCGCCTTAGGGGTCGGCTTACCCTGCTCAGATTAGCTTTAAGCAGGAACCCTTGGACTTTCGGCGGGAGTGTCTCTCACACTCCTTGTCGCTACTCATGTCATCATTCTCGCTAGTGATCTCTCCACCGGATCCCTCACAGGCCGGCTTCACAGAAAACTCCTATCCTCCATTGCGCCCGAAGGCGCAGAAGAGGAACGGAGTTATGTCACACTACGCTCCGCTACCACCAGTGCATAAGCACTGATCCTAAGCTTCGGCTCATGGCTTGAGCCCCGTTACATCTTCGCCGCAGGACAACTTAATTTAGACCAGTGAGCTGTTACGCTATCTTTAAAGGATGGCTGCTTCTAAGCCAACCTCCTGGTTGTTTTGGTCGTCCCACCTGCTTTCCCACTTAGCCATGAATTGGGGGCCTTAGCTGTAGGTCAGGGTTGTTTCCCTCTTCACGACGGACGTTAGCACCCGCCGTGTGTCTGCCATCTAGTACTCCCGGGTATTCGGAGTTTGGTTAGGATCAGTAAGCCTGTGGGGCCCCATTACCCATCCAGTGCTCTACCCCCCGGGGTATTCGGATGACGCTCTACCTAAATAGATTTCGCGGAGAACCAGCTATCTCCGAGTTTGATTGGCCTTTCACCCCTAGGCACAACTCATCCCGACCTTTTTCAACAGGTGTGGGTTCGGTCCTCCAATAAGTGTTACCTTATCTTCAACCTGGTCATGCCTAGATCACTCGGTTTCGGGTCTGATCCCACGAACTCATTCGCCCTATTAAGACTCGCTTTCGCTGCGCCTACACCTATCGGCTTAAGCTTGCTCGTGAGACCAAGTCGATGACCCATTATACAAAAGGTACGCGGTCAGCTCTCAAGGAGCCTCCCACTGCTTGTAGGCGTCCGGTTTCAGGTACTGTTTCACTCCCCTCGTCGGGGTGCTTTTCACCTTTCCCTCACGGTACTGGTTCGCTATCGGTCAGTAAGGAGTACTTAGCCTTCGAGGGTGGTCCC
>JACXUO010000009.1 GCA_014763885.1 Campylobacterales bacterium | reverse complement strand
AAAGAGTGTGAATTTAGGTTCAATAATAGAGGTGAAGATTTATACAAATTATTGTTAAAAATCTTCAGAAAAGAACCTCTAAACTAGTCTAGCCCCTTTGTTATTCTGAGTCCAGCACGAGAGATTCTAGGTGTATTGGCCTGAGCGAGATTGTGTGAATAGACTGCACACTCTACGCTCCTCTCCAAAGAGTGCGCCCTCTCAGCCCTTAAACGAGGCAAATTTAAGTTCAAAAAAGGTATAATCCACGCAATAATTTACGTAAGAGGATGTTTTATGGAAGGTATTTTTACTTACCTGGGTGCGATATTCGGGCACGGGCAGATGCTGTTTGTTTCTCACATGATCTTGGTTGCAGGGATTATCCTGTTTGTTGCAAAAATGGCTACAAAGAGTCTTAGAGCTGTACCTGGCGGTACACAAAACGTAATGGAGTCATACCTTGGCGGTGTGATCTCTATGGGTACAGATGTACTGGGTGAAGAGAATGCGAGAAAGTACCTTCCTTTGATTGCTACTTTGGGTCTGTTCATCTTTACGTCAAACATGATCGGTATTATCCCCGGATTTGAATCTCCGACATCAAACATCAACATTACATTGACACTTGCAATGATCGTTTTCTTCTACTACAACTTTGAAGGTATCAGAAAGAACGGTGTGATCCACTACTTTGCACACTTTGCAGGTCCGGTAAAACTGCTTGCACCGTTGATGTTCCCGATCGAGATCATCTCACACCTTTCCCGTATCGTTTCTCTCAGCTTCCGTTTGTTCGGTAGTATCAGAGGGGATGATATGTTCCTATGGGTACTTTTGATGCTGACACCTTGGATCGTGCCTTTGGCGCCATTCTTCCTTCTTACGGTAATGGGTGTACTTCAGACCTTTGTCTTTATGATCCTTACTTTCGTCTACCTTGCAGGCGCAGTTGCGATCGAAGAAGATCACTAAAGAATCCTTTTACGATGAGACTTAAAGAGAAGCCGCTCGGTTTCGTTATTAACTTCTTTTTAGGCATCGCGTGGGCTTCGGTGCTCATCGGTGCCGTTACCCCGTTTTTTTCATCTTTTCATTCTGGTTTCTTAGGGACGTTTTTCTTCGCTGTAATAGGTGCGTTGCCGGGATTGGCAGCGATCCTGCTGCTGGAACATATCATTACGGTCAAAGAGAAACACTATGAACTCAAAAAGCAGACCAGGCTTTTGGAGCAACTCCTGGAAAAACTGGATCAACAAAGCGCAAAAGAGTAGCGATGCTCTCTTATGCGATTACCGACCCCTCAACCCTCTCTTTCGACAATCCTGATAGATATCTGTCGCATATCGACGGCAAAGCTGACATGGTACTTTACCGTGACAAACAGAACGATCACTACAGTGAAAATGCCAAAAGCTTTATACGCGCTGCCAAGGCATACCCCTTTGATAAAATAGTGTTGCATAATGATACCCTCCTTGCAAAAGATTTGAATGCAGACGGCGTACATCTGAGCAGCGACCGGATGGAAGCAATCCCTTTTGCCAAAGAGCAGGGACTCTTTGTCATTATCAGTACCCATACCCTGGATGAAGCGCAAAGAGCTGAAAAGCTGGGTGCGGACATGGTGACATTCAGCCCGATCTTTGATACGCCGGGCAAAGGCAGGCCGGTGGGTCTGGAAAAATTGAGCGAAGTATGCAGTGCTGTTAGTATTCCTGTGATAGCATTAGGGGGTATTTTGACACCGGAGCAGATCAGTGCGTGTCAAAAAGCCGGAGCAAAGGGATTTGCTTCAATACGGTATTTCAAATAAAAAAAGTAGGACGGTAAATGGAAGAAGTAAAAGAGTATCAGATCAAAGAGCTGAAAAAACGGATCTTTATCTCAAATCTCAAAGCCTGGATCATCGGTATTATACTGATCGCCGAGATCGCATTTTTCGCGATGTATTTTTCAAAATCGGGTATGTTCAAAAGACCGGTAATTGGGAACAATAAAGTGGCGGTGATCCATTTTGATGAGCTGATCACCGAGAAGTATACGACCAGGGTCATGGAGAAGATGGACGAGATACGCAAAGACAAAAACTTCAAGGAGGTACTCTTTGTCATGGGCTCTCCGGGAGGATCTCCGACGGCGAGCGAGGAGCTCAGCGAATATCTCAAAGCCTATCAAAAAGACAAGAATGTCACGATGTATATCGGCAGTATCGCTGCCAGTGGCGGTTACTACATCGCTTCAGCGATCAAGCCGCTTCATGCAAATAAAAATGCGATCGTAGGCTCTATCGGTGTGATCATGCCGCACTATAATATCGGAGAGTTGGCGGATAAGATAGGGATAGAGGAGGACAACCTTGCAGCCGGTAAGTATAAACAGCCTCTCTCGCTTTTTAGAAAAGCAGAGGGTGAGGAGAAAAAGTATATCGAAGATCACCTCCTTGTACCGACCTATGAGAACTTTATCAACGCGGTAGTAGCAAACAGAGGGATCAGCAAAGAGAAGCTTCTGCCATTTACAGAAGGGAAGATCTATATCGCGAACACACCTGAGATACAGGGCGTATTGGTAGACAAGATCACTTCGCTCTACCAGATCAAAAAAGAGATCCGTCAGAGGCTGGGAGAGAAAACAGTCAAATTTGAGACGATCGATATGAAAGATCAGCCATCCTTCTTCCCTAAAGTGCAGGTGGATATGGGGGTTGAAAAACTCCTGAACCAGCTCAGCTACAGACAATAACAGACTTACGGGAGCGTCAAATAACGCTCCCGTAAACTCCCTCAAATAAGCAAATGGGTATAATAATTCCGATTATAAATATGAACTATTTTTATAAGGAATCTCCCGATGTTTGAAACCGTTATCGGTCTTGAAGTACACGTACAACTCAATACTAAAACAAAACTTTTCTGCTCCTGCGCAACCAGCTTTGCTCAGCACCAAAACTCCAACACCTGTCCCACCTGTCTGGCACTTCCCGGTGCACTGCCGGTCGTGAACAAGGAGGCAGCGATCAAAGCGATGCGTTTTGGCTATGCAGTCAATGCCGATGTGCAGCACAGCTCGAACTTTGACAGAAAATCCTACTTCTATCCCGACAGCCCGATGGCTTACCAGATCACACAACTGCATAACGCGATTGTCCAGAACGGTGAGCTTTTTATCGACCTCGAAGACGGTACGCAGAAAAGAGTAGGGATCACCCAGGCCCACCTTGAGGCGGATGCGGGGAAGAACATGCATGAGGGCGATCACTCCAAGGTGGATCTTAACCGTGCCGGAACCCCACTGCTTGAGATCGTATCCGGACCGGATATGAGAAGTGCGGACGAGGCTGTAGCGTACCTCAAAAAGCTGCATGCAACGGTACGCTATCTTGATATTTCGGATGCGAATATGCAGGAAGGTTCTTTCAGATGTGACGTCAACGTCTCTATCCGCCCGAAGGGACAGGAGGCGTTTGGAACCAGAGTGGAGATCAAAAATATCAACTCATTCAGATTCGTTGCAGCAGCGATCGCGTATGAAGTGCAGCGTCAGATCGAAGCCTACGAGGATGGCGTCTATGAGCAGGAGGTAGTCCAGGAGACAAGACTCTACAACGTGGCTGAGGGGGTGACAAAATCAATGAGAGGGAAAGAGGAAGCGGCAGACTACCGTTACTTCCCGGATCCTGATCTCCGTCCGCTTGTCGTAACGGATGAGATGGTTGCTGAGGCAAAAGAGATCCCTGAGATGCCGGATGAAAAGGCAGCACGTTACATCGAAGAGCTCGGCATCAAGAAATATGATGCACTGGTGATCACTTCACAGAAAGAGATGGCATACTACTTTGAAGAGATGCTAGAGAGTGGTGCCGATGCGAAGATGGCAGTGACCTGGCTGACATCTGAGCTGTTGGGACGTTTGAATAAAGCAGGTTTCAGTATAGAGAACTCTCCTGTAGATGCAAAAACATTGGGGAATCTGGTTTCAAAGATCTCCGATGATACGGTTTCCGGGAAAGGTGCAAAAGATGTCCTGGACTACATGATGGAGCATGAGAGCCGGGATATCGATGCGATCATTGATGAACTTGGATTGGCACAGGTGAGCGATGACGGTGCGATCCTGGCAATGATCGATGAGATACTCGCAGCAAACTCGGAAAAAGTCGCTGAGTACAGATCCGGAAAAGAGAAACTCTTTGGATTCTTCGTCGGTCAGACGATGAAAGCGAGCAAAGGTTCGGCAAATCCGGCAAAAGTAAACGAACTGCTCAAAGAGAGGCTGGGCTAACGATATACGGTGCCGTTGTACGGTACTCAAAAGGGGAATGGTAATGCATGATCTGGTACTGAAGCTTTCCCAAATGATCGATCGTTCGGTCTATTATCAGAGGACGAAATCTTTTTTCAGGTCTCTTCTGAACGACATTCGCTACCCCTACAAAAAGTATTTTGACTGGTTTATGATCAGCTTGATACTTATTTCGATTACAATACTGATCCTAAGCAAGTCTGGCAGGCTGCCGGAGTGGCTGATCAAGGTAGATCTTTATTTCATCACTACCGTTTTTGCTTTGGAGTATCTGTTGCGAGTCTGGGTAAGCCAGGATACCCATAAGCATATCCTTGCAACCAGCAAGATGAAAGATGCGGGTATCAAAGAGTACTATCTTATACCATTGAAAAAAAGGCTGGAATATCTTCTTTCCCTACCTGCATTGATCGATCTCATTGCAATCTTTCCGAAATTCCGTATCATCAGGCTTTTGAAACTTTATCGCTATCTTCACGGAACCTCAAGCCTTTTGAATGCTCTGACAAGAAAACGTTTCGAGTTCATCTTTCTGGGCTATATGCTTTTGGGCGTTACCTTCTCTTTCGGTACGGTTTTTTATATACTGGAGTATGGGATCAATGAGAGTCTTGGAAGTTATCTTGATGCCATCTACTGGGCATTGGTTACCGTTTCGACGGTGGGGTACGGGGATATCTCACCGGTAACCGATACCGGCAAGATCATCTCAATGTTCGGTATTATCCTGGGTATCGCGATGATCTCATTTGTCACCTCTGTGATGGTATCAGCATTTTCGGAGCGATTTGATGAGCTGCGCAATGCAGACAATATTAACCTTGTCTCCAAGATCAATAGAGCAGTGATCATCAACGGGTACGGGCACCTGGGTATGACGATCGCCAAAAAACTCCACGAAGGCGGTCTCTATGAACCGGTGATTATTGAAAATGATGAGGAGAAAGTTGCGCTTGCCCGGGAAAGTGGCTATAAAGTGATCCGTGCTGACGGATCCAGTGCCAAGCTCGTTACGGATATTTACAGGGCTGACAATATCGCAGCAATGCTGACACTGAAAAGCTCAGATATCGACAATATCTATTTTATCCTGAATGCAAAGTCTGTGCACGCTGATACAGTAATCTATGCACGGATGAACCAGCATAATCTACGAAGACAATACCTGGCGACAGGAGTGAATGGGATACTTGAACCCTATGATGTGGTCGACTCCAAAGCATTGTCCTATCTCAAGCGCCACCATGAAGAAGACAAAAAAGGGATTATCTTCTTCGGATATACACATAAGAGCAAACATCTCTGTCAGATGCTTCGCAAGGAGGATATCGAAGTGACGATCTATGAGACTGAGAGTGAACGCTATGAGGGGGCAAAACGTGACGGTTTTGTCAATGTGGTTCAGGTGGATGAGGAGCAGCATGAGTACCTGGAGCATATGAAACTGCTCAAGGGGTATATCGTGGTCTGTGCGATGATAGAGGATGCTCTGAATGTATACTATACCATTTCACTCAGATCAGGCGGTTTTGAAGAGGAGATCGTGGCACTCTCTGACAGTAAAGAGGATAACCGGAAACTGATCCTCGCAGGTGTGAGCAAAATATTTGACATGTATGACGAGAGCGCAGAGCGTTTTATAGAGTTCATTGATAAAAAGGAGACGATGTAAATGAAATTGGCAGTAATCGGAGCAGGAAAATGGGGACAGGCACTCTATCACGCATTTTCCCAAAAAAATGAGGTGGTGATCACCTCACGCACTCCCAAAGATATCCCTCATTTTGTTTCTGTAGAGGAGGCTTTGGCACATGAATACCTGGTGATCGCTATCCCTGCGCAGGCAGTGCGTGGATGGATGGAAGAGAATTTTGTGGACAAGGGGCAGAAGATTCTTGTGGCGGCCAAAGGGATAGAGACGGAAACCGGATCCTTTCTCAATGAGGTGTACGGGGAGTTTGTCGATGCAGAGAGGCTTGCATTTATCTCAGGCCCCTCTTTTGCAGCAGAAGTACAGCAGTCACTCCCTACGGCACTGGTGATCAGCTCCACCAATTTGGCATTGGCACAAACCTATGCAGAGGCATTGCCTGAATATATCAAAGGGTATGTCAACGATGATGTGATAGGAGAAGAGGTAGCGGGAGCGTACAAAAATGTGATCGCCATTGCCGGTGGGGTATCTGACGGGCTTAATCTTGGCAATAATGCAAGGGCGGCATTGATCTCGCGCGGCCTTGTGGAGATGACACGTTTCGGAGAGGCATTTGGTGCAAAAACAGAGACCTTTTTGTCCCTGGGGGGTGCAGGAGATCTCTTCTTGACAGCCAGCTCCACGCTCTCCCGTAATTACCGTGTAGGGGTTGGATTGGCACAGGGGAAAAAGATCGAAGATATCCTGGCAGAGCTTGGAGAGGTCGCCGAAGGGGTGCCGACAGCCAAAGCACTCTACCTTTTGGCAAAGCAGAAGGATATCTACCTTCCGATCGCCAAGGAGGTCTATGCGATGGTAGAAGAGGGGAAAGATCCACGCCAAAGTGTAAAGGATCTGTTGGGATAGCCTCTTTTTTTTGGTAAACTTGGAAGAGAGGTTTTGCTCTAAGAACGTAAAATTGTAGAAAAGGTGTATCCGATGCTGTACAGAGTGGTCTTGATTGTGTTGTCCCTCTTTCTGTTTCTCAGTGCTGATGAAGCAGAACTTCCCACACACGAGATCAGGATCACAGGCAATACAACCCATGAACGTTTTACTCTCTATGAGGCACTTGATATACAGACAAAAAGTTTCTGGCAGTTCTGGAAGGAAGAGAGGCCGAGGATCTATGACAAACTGCTGCCGACTCTGGAACAGTCACTGCAGCGTTTTTATGAATCAGAGGGGTTTTATGATGCCAAGTTTGACATCAGGGAGACAAACACGACACTCTCTGTGCAGATTCAGGAAAATGCCCCCGTCCGGATTGATGAGATCAATATCTCCAGTGATTACGATATCTCCTCTTATGTTACATTTGCCAAAGAGGAGCGTTTCAGGGCAGAAAAATTTATAGAGATCAAAAACAGGATCATAGAGGCACTGCTTGCAGATGGCTATTGCAGTTATGACCTTGATACAAAAGCCTATGTGAGCCTGAAAACGCATCAGGCAGATCTGCAGTACCATCTGAAAAAAGGTGATCTCTGCCACTTTGAAAAGAGTTACATCAAAGGGCTGGAGAGTATCGAGGAAGAGGTGGTACTCTCCCGTATTACAGCCACAGAGGGGAGCAGGTTTGATCCTAAGCGTATCAAAGAGAGTTATGCCAACCTCTACCAGCTGGACGTGTTTGACAGCGTGATCATCAACTATGACCGCAAACTTTACAATAAGATCCCGGTAGATATCACATTGAAGGAGACCGAGACTCCTTACCATCTGGAAGCCGGACTGGGGTATGATACCTATATCGGTGCGCGCGTCCATAGTACACTGGTCAAAAAAAATTTTATGGGCAATGCACAGAAACTGACACTCAGGGCAAAGTGGTCACAAAAAGAGTATCTTGCCAGTATAGATTTTTTCAAGCCTGCGCTCTTTGAGGTATGGGGTTATCCGATCGACTTTATGACAAAAGCAGGATATTCAAATCTCGAGTATCCGGGCTTTACAGAAGAAAAAAGTTACCTGCGGGCCTGTGTAGGTCATGAACGCGGTAGGATGAGATGGAGAAGCGGCCTTGTGTTGGAAAATATTGATATTGAACTTCTGGATAACCTTAAAGAGGATCAGGTGCTTCAGCAGGCTGTCAACGATGGGAATTTTTTGCTTTTCTATCCCTATATCGATCTGATCTATGATGCAAGAGATGATAGATTAAACCCTACGGGGGGATACTATCTGGCCTCCTATCTTGAGTATGGACTCCCCTACAGCCAGGATGCAAGCACCTACCTGAAGATGCAACTGGAAGGAAGGTATATCTACAGTATAGACAAGCTTACCCTGGCGGCTGTTGCAAAAACAGGGGTGGTAGAGCAGTTCGACCGTGAAGTACCGGAGTCCAAACTCTTTTTTGCGGGAGGCCCCTATTTTAACCGCGCCTACGGCTTTAGGGAGATGGGGGTGATCCTCTCTCCCACCAGCGACTCTATTGAAGGCGCCTCTACGATGCTCAATCTCTCATTAGAAGCAGACTACCCGGTCTGGGGTGATCTCTACGGCGCAGTTTTTACGGACAATACGATGCTTAATGATAAAAGCTATGATTATACGGGCGATATCATCACCTCTGCGGGAGTCGGCGTGCGTTATATGACGCCTATAGGCCCGTTCAAACTGGATGTAGGATTTAATGTCAATGATCCTTCACAATACGGTATCTCATTTCAGGTAGGGCAGTCGTTTTGAAAAAAGTACTTTTAGGAAGCCTCATTGTTGTCATCGTATTGCTTACAGCGCTTTGGGTGGTTGTCAATACACCGGTAGTGGTAAAAGAAGTGGCGAAACGCTATGCCCCGGAGTATGCCATCAGCTATAGAGATATTTCCGGAAATGCACTGGAGGGTATCACCATACACTCCCCGATGTATAAGGATATGCCGCTTGCCAAACAACTGACAATACGATGGAACCCCGCAGCACTGCTGCAAAAAAAGATCTCATTGACGAAAGTGGTTCTGACGGAAGGGAATATTACTGCGATCGAGGCATTGATCGGGAGTTTTGGCGGCGATCATGACGCGAGTGAATCCTCTTTCTCGTTCGAAGTAGGGATGGAAGAGGTGGAGATATCATTGCTCCCTTTTGCGCTCAATGAGATCTCTGTTTCAAAACTCAATCTCTCTGCAAACATGCTGGCCTACAGCGAAGATGAGGTTGCTATAGAAGCACTTTCACTGTCACTGGACTCGAATGTAACCGATATTATGCTTGAGGGAAGTTTTGAGGAGAGAGAAGTACATCTTGCATCTATAAATATCAAACGGGTTGATCTTCCGACATTGCAGAGATTTATAGCCGGGCTTGAAAAAAAAGGACAACCTCCCAAAACTGCTGCTGAAGAGACGAAAGAAGCATTTTATCTGCCGAAATCCGTACAGGTGGATCACCTCTACCTCAATGCCAAACCTGCGATCTTTGACCCGTTACAGATACAAAAGTTCAATCTTGAAGGCAGTAAGATTATGGTGAATCTTCAGGAGCGTTCGGTAGAGGACGGAAGCGTGCTTCTGGATGCACAGAGTAATCTGAGCACGGTCGTCTTTAAAGGCGAGGTTGATGAGAATACGCTCGTGGGTAAAGTCGCTATGACACCGCAAAAAAGACTTTTTGAGCTGTCAGGACTGCCTCTGAGAAGAGAGGCATTCGGCGATATTGTGATAGACCTTTTGGCAACCCCGTCAATGATTCAGGCTGATGTGAAAGCCAGTGTCACACAGATCCTGACAGGTAAGAAGGGTGAGTTCAATATCGATGTAGAGTCTTTGGTATCCAAAGTGGAATACGATATTGCAGATCAGAAACTCACTTCGGATACAAACGCAACCATCTCCACCCCTTATGCGAAAAATATTTCGTTGACCAACCAGTTGACGATGGATCAGAATCTTACGTTTCATGGGGAGGTATATGCCAGGGAGGTGTATGGTCTGGAAGAGAATGTAACAGAAATCCTGCATGATCTCAATATGACCTATCTGGGAGACGATCACCGATTGGATGCGAAGCTTGTTTCAGACCATCTGGAGGGGATCTTTACGCTGCAAGAGTATCAAACAGGCAGCCTGAAGCTCCAAACCAAAAAGGCCATCAGGATAGCAAATATCAAGACACTGCCTGAAGCGTTAGCGGATACGGAAGCAGAGCTTGAGGTCGATATTCCCTTCGACCTTGCCCAAAAAAGGCTGCTTCGTGGTACGGCATTGCTCCGATCAAATCTGGTCAATATCGATGCAGATATTATCTTAAGTAAAAATATAAAAGTGCAAAGCAAAGCGGTCATACCGGAGGACTCTTTACTCCGATCGATCGACCCAAAAATAGAGTGGGAGAGGCTTGCTGCAGTAGATATAGACCTGACTGTAGAGGGAAATGACTCCACGATAGAGCTGAAAACAAAAGAGTTGAGCCTGCAGGCGCTCTACCAGGCACAAGAACAGAGCATAAAAGGAGCGCTGAAAACCCAGCCTCTGCAGGCAACATTTGATGCAAATCTTACCAAGGAGCTGAGACTGAATGTTTCGATCGCTTCTTTGGAATCACTCAATCACTTTATTGGATCCTATTATGCCCTGGACACATTGCCGAAGATGGAGGGGAGTGCGACGATCAATGCTGTTATCGATAAAGAGAAAAAGATCGATATTTCCCTGCGTTCGCCCCAGATCATCTATCAGGCAGAGAGACCAAATGCCCAAAGATTCAGTGATGTGGATATCGATGTTACGTTTGAAGGGGGGCAGATGACCTTGCATCGTTATCAAGTCACCTATAATAAGCAAACATTGTATGCCACAAAACCATCTGTGATCCTCATCAAAGAGGATGAGATTTTTCTTCCTGAGTTTTGGGTGAATGATGCACTGAAAACGACCGGTAGTTATGATCTCAAGAGAAGAACAGGGAAGATCGATACCAATGCGAAGCAGCTGAAGGTGGAGCATGAGTGGGCAGATCTGGTATCTGATATAGAACTCACAACGGAACTGGATGGAAATGCCACTGATATCAAAGGGGCGATCACGCTGCAGGGAGGGAATGTCCATTATGATATGGGTCAGCAGACGTTCGCATCTGACAGCGATATTATCATCGTTGAGGATCAACAGGCTGCACAACCCAACACTTTTATGGAGAACCTGAGTATTGCAGTCAATATCGAAAGCAAACAAGCCCTGAAGATCAAACAGGCAGGTATCAATCTTCAGGCAAAACCGAGCCTGACACTCTATAAGGGGGTGAATCAACCCCTGATGCTTCTGGGATCCATTGAACTGCCCGAAGGGGGGACTTATCTATTTCAAGACAAGAAGTTCACGCTGGAAAAAAGTTATATCTATTTTACCGGGGATCCCAACAAGCCGCTTTTGGAGATCAAAGCGAGATACCAGGCAGTGAAATATCTTATTACTATCTCAGTAACCGGTACACCGGAGGCGCCGAATATCAATTTCTCATCATCTCCGAGTCTCACACGGGAACAGATACTCTCGGTATTGCTCTTTGACTCTGAAGCGGGTGGCGATACCTACAGCGGAGAGGAGATGATGAAGATGATGGGTGGTGCCATGGCAAAATCTGCTCTGGCCAATGTCGGGGTAAAGGTAGACCATCTGGTACTCGGAGAAGGGAACAGTGTCGAAGTGGGTAAAAAACTGACAAAAGATATCATGATCATCTACATCAACGATGAGATACCAAGGGTTGAGCTGAAATACAGGCACAACCGCAGTTTTGAGAGCGTTGTCGGAGCCAGTGGAGAGTCAAGTTCCTATGACATCATCTATACAAAGGATTTTTAGCCTACACTATGGCAGTCTGAGAGGCTGGTGTTTATTTAAGCCTACTGCTGTAAAATCTGGATCAGGTATATATGTTGAAAAAGCTAAACCTGCCGTGAGGCAGGGACGGAAAGTTATGGGTCTTTTTGATCAGGAAAGATCGCCAGACTGCCAATAGAATCCACCTCTTTTAGGGGGCTATTCTACTTTCACTTTTTACCCAAAAATTGAGCGCCTGCGAGAGATGCATCTTGCCCTGCCAAAGTGCGGTAGAAGCCGGCCAGTTCAATGAAGTAGAAGACTAAAGGAGTGATATGAAAATATCAAAGAATAAAAGTGCACTTGGAGTGCTTCTTGTGATAGTGACGGCGGCTCTTTTTTTACTCTCATATGCGGCGTATGATTCGTATAAAGCATATGAGCGTGCACAAAAGCGTACAAATATCCCATCCCTTCTGGAACATATCGGAGTGCTTTTGGACGCGATGGAATTTGAACGGCTGAACAGTGCGATCTATCTGGTTGGCAGAGAAGAGAGTGACGCGAAAAAGCTGATGCTGAACAGAAGTGATGTAGATCTTGCATTGAACAACCTTCAGAAAAATATCAATGAGAGTGAATTTGGCGTATACAGCAGAGAAATCGAGGAGATCAAACGCGGGCTGAAGCAGATCAGAGGAGAGGTTGATGATCTTCAAAGTGACTACCATCAGATTCTTGTTGAAGCCTATCATGACAGGATATTCGGATATATTCTTGGGGTACTTCACGGCATTGAACCGATAGCTTCAGCCAAGGAGATATCGAATAGCTATAGTGTATATCTGCAAACGGTCATACTCAAAGAGAATACCGTACTTGAAAATACACTGATCTCCTATACGCTGCTCGGGTCGCAGAAAATGAAGCGGGAGGATGTGATACTCTGGAAAAAATTGATCAGTCAGGACCGATTGCCAGATTATAGCGCCGTGGAAGAGAAGGAGCTGGCTTCCCGACTTGCTGCGATCCTCTCTGCTGATGCCTATGAGGGTATCCTGGCAAAAGAGCGCGAGATGATCATGTATGAGTCCAAAAGGGGAGGCTATGCTGTTTCATTGGTCGGTTGGCTGCACCAAATTGCTAGGAAGATGGATTACTTTACCCAGGTACAGTCCCAATTGCGTACCTCTATGCAGAATGCGGATGATGCAAAGAAATGGTGGACAGCAGGATACCTAGCGGGTGCATCCATCGCATTGATTGTACTGATGGTGCTCCTGATGAAATTTCTAAGATTGCAAAAAGAGAGGCAGCTGCTTGAAGAGACGGTAAAAGAGATAGAGCTCCTGCTCAATGCAGATCAGCAAAAAGAGCTTCGCCGACTGGTAGAGAGCGGCAAAATGGATCATATCTATAAATTTCTGATCAAGACTATCAAAGATGCCAACCAGACCAAAGATCTCTTTTTGGCGAATATGTCACACGAGATACGTACACCGCTGAACGGCATTCTTGGATTTACCCAATTGCTTAAAGAGACCGATGCTACAGAAGAACAGAGAGAATTTATCGCAACCATTGAGAGAAGTTCAGAGCATCTGCTTACGATCGTCAACGATATACTGGATCTTTCCAAAATCAAAGCACAAAAGATAGAGCTTGAAGATATTTCGTTTGATCCTATCGAACACTTTGAATCGGCAGTTGAATCCTATGCAGCAAAAGCGGCGGAAGAGAATATCGACTTCAATATCTTTCTGGATCCCGAACTTCCGACCAGGCTGATCGGGGATCCGACTAAGATATCACAGGTAATTGTCAATCTGGTGAGTAATGCGCTGAAGTTTACTTCTCCAAACGGTGAAGTCAATGTGATGATCCAAAAACTCTCGGAAAAAAACGATGATGTGGAGGTGAAATTTGCAGTCAGTGATACCGGCATCGGTATCTCCCAAGAACAGCAAAAGAGGATTTTTGAAGCATTCGGCCAGGCAGACGTGAGTACCAGCAGAAAGTATGGAGGTACAGGTTTGGGGCTTTCGATCTCGGGAAGACTGGTCGAGTTAATGGGGGGAAAACTGAGTATCAAAAGTATAGTGGATGAGGGATCGACATTCTATTTTACCCTGATGCTCAAAAAACCGGCAGATGCCGCAAGAAGAGAAGTTGAAGATCTGAGTGGTCTTACTGTGGGTATTCTGGATCCGCATATCGATGAGAAATATTTTAAAAACAGAAATCTGGAAGCCTATATCGCCTATACCGGAGCAGAGGTAGTCCACTATACGGATGAGGAGCTCCTCAGTATCAAAAAAAGCCATTCAGGGCTCCCGGATATTCTCTTTGTTGACCATAAGTATCGGCAAAGAGAGGATGAAATCAAACAGTTTCTGGGGGTTGATACCAAAGTGGTTGTCATCTCAACGGGGGATCAGAAACGAACACTGAAGCGATATGGTCCCCTGATCGACAGGATTCTCTATAAGCCTGTCAATTTCACCAAAACACTCAAAGCGTTAAGCGATAAAGAGGAGCTGGCTGAATCAAAGGAGAGGATCGCATTTAAGAATCTGCATATTTTGGTTGCCGAAGACAATGCGATCAACCAGAAACTGATCACCAATGTCCTGAACAGGCTTGGTATAGAGGTAACGATCGCTGAGAATGGGAAGGAAGCTTTTGAAAAGCAAAAAGAAGATTTCTTCGATATGATCTTTATGGATATAGAAATGCCTGTGATGGGTGGGATGGAAGCTACCGCCAATATCCTGAACTATGAGAGAAGCACCCAGCAAAAACATATCCCCATTGTTGCTTTGACGGCAAATGCACTCTCCGGAGACCGGGCGAAATATATGGGTGCCGGGATGGACGGTTATCTTTTAAAACCGATTGAACTTACAGCACTCAGAGAGGTGTTATTGGAGTATTTTGAGGATAGAGTAGAGAGAGCTGCCTAGAAAGTATCTTTCCCGGCAGCTTTTCCAAAGTTTTTAGGAGAGTCTGCCTTTGAATTCTTCGTAGCCGAATTCTCTGACAACGTCAATTGTACCGTTGGCTCTCTCTATCGCAATGCTGGGAAGCCTGATGCCGTTAAAGGTTGTGGCTTTTACCATCGTATAGTGCATCTGGTCTTCGAAGATAATCCTGTCGCCTATCTGCAAAGGTGCATCAAAACTGTAATCGCCCATGATATCCCCGGCCAGACAGGTATTGCCGCCAAGACGGTAGGTATAGGCTTTTTCGCCTGCCTCCCCCGCACCTCTCACCTCGGCCCGGTAAGGCATGATGATGGTATCAGGCATATGTGCCTCGGCTGAGGTGTCGAGTATCGCGATATCAATACCGTTATGTACGATATCCAGCACCGTAGCGATCAGCGGGCCTGTCTGCCATCCTACGGCTTCACCGGGTTCCAGGTAGACCTCTACATCATAGCGGGATTTGAACGCCTGGATAAGGTTGATCAGTTTGTCGACATTGTACCCTTTTCGCGTGATATGGTGTCCTCCGCCGAAATTGATCCATTTCATTTGGGGGATATACCTGCCAAACTTCTCTTCAAAGGCCTTGAGAACCCCTTCGAGTGCATCGCTGTCCTCTTCGCAAAGGGCGTGGAAGTGCAGTCCGTCACACTGATCCAGGATGGTCTCATCCAGGTTCTCCAGCGTGGTTCCCAGCCGCGAGTAAAGACCGCACGGATTATAGATCTCTTTGGGTGCCTGTGAGAATTCAGGGTTGACACGGATCCCAAGAGAGAGCGATGGGTTGATCTCTTTTGCCCTGAGTGCAAAGCGTTTGAACTGTGCAGGGGAGTTGAAAACCAGGTGGTGTGAAATGGAAGCGATCTCTTCGAGCTCCTCCTCCTTGAATGCAGGCGAGTAGGTATGTACCTCTTTGCGGAACTCTTCAGCCGCCAATTTGGCTTCATGCAGTCCTGAAGCACAGCATCCATCCAGGTATGCCCGAATTGTATCAAAGCTTTTCCAAAGGGCATAGCCTTTGAGGGCAAGAAGAATTTTTGCACCGCTTTGGACCTTTACCCTCTGTAAAAGCTCCAAATTCTGTACCAGCTTGTCTTCTTCAAGCAACCAGCATGGGGAAGGGAGTGATTGATAGTTTTTCTCTGTATTTTGCATGGGAAATTATATCAAATTAATTTGTTATAATGACATAGAGTAAAATAATAAAAAGGATTCAAATGGCGGAGAGTGGGACAAAGGTGAGAAGGGCGGATGTGGCTTTTAATGAAACAGAGATCAAGCTTGCTGTAAATATGATCGACAAATTAACAACACCGATAGAGGTCTTATACTTTCTATTGGACCACAGGAGACTCAATTCATTCGTACTGATACTGGTATCGGCAGAGGATATCGATACCTATACGATATTGCAGAAGGAGAAGCGTGAAACAGATCTGCTTTTTTCTTTGGGGGAGGAGTACAACCTTTATGCGCTGTTGTGTCAGGAGACCAAAGTGGACGGCGGATATATGTTTGCAAAGCGTGTTGTGGACAGATTGGGCGAGGAGAAGGGCAGCTCGATCTTCTGTACCGTATTGGAGGTGAGAGCCACAACTTATGATATCAAAAATATTATTTTCAGGGCATTGGAAACCTATATGAAAGCAAAACAGGAAGGCCGTGATAGCGAGATTGTCATCAAAAGCACCAATTAAGGGGCTTTAAAACGTATCTCTTAGCCTCATTTAAGAGAGTTTAAGGTACAATCGCGTCCATCATAATACATACCCATGTAGGTAAATTTAACTAAGGATATTCGGAATGAAAAGAACATACCAGCCACACAACACACCAAGAAAAAGAACACACGGTTTTAGAACAAGAATGAAAACTAAAAACGGTAGAAAAGTGATCAATGCCAGAAGAGCAAAAGGTAGAAAGAGACTTGCTGTATAAGTTTGACAGGTTAGTCACATCAGCTCGATCAAACATTTTACAAGGTTGAAAACCAGTAAAGAGTTTTTCGGAGTCTATCACCGCTCCAATTGCAGTTGGCATACGCCTTACTTTGTACTTTTCTTTAAAAAAGAGGAGGGGTACAAAGTAGGTTTTGTTGCCAGCAAAAAAATAGGAAATGCAGTTCAACGTAACAGGGCAAAGCGTCTACTAAGGGCACATTTCATCGAAAATATAGATCTTCTTGTTTCTGGCAGCTATGCATTGGTAGCAAAACCAGGGATTTTGGAGGCAGACTTTAAAAAGACAAGCAAAGCATATCTACATGCACTGAAAAAATGTGCTGCATTAAAATAATTTACATTATAATAGCTATTCAATTTTTTTACACAAGGGTATCACTTTGGAACAACCAGATCTTCAAAAACGACTTCTACTCGCATTAGTACTCTCATTTATCGTATTTATCGGTTACAGTTATTTATTCCCGCCACAGGCACCTGCGAAAACTGAACAGACGCAAACAGCACAGACCTCGCCACAAACTCCGTCAGTGGAAAAGAGTACAACAAATGCTGCACCGGCTGAAGGGACAAAAAAGGCTGCGATGAATGCACCGCAAAGCAGTGTGACAGCAATCGCTACAATCAAGTCCGATGAGTTCATCATTACAGTGGATGAGCTTGGAAACCTGGCTCAGATGGAGCTGCTCAAGGCAAAATACAGAACTGAAGATGGAAAAAATCTCAAGATTTTGGCCAGCGATAAAGTGAAACCTTTACAGGTAAGATTCTCAGATCCAAAAATCAATGAAGAGGCATTTGCAACACCGTACGTGAATGAAGGTGTCTCTGAAGTAGATGTGACAAACGGCGCAAAAACTGTGACTTTGGTGCAAAGACTCTCCTCTCTGACTGTCACCAAGAAAATTACCTTTAAACCGAGTGGTGAATACAAAGTAGAGATATCGACATCCGCCGCAACACCCTACTTTATCACTCCGGGTTACAGACCTGTCGCTGACCAGTCGATGTATATGCTTGTAAGAGGTGCATTGATCAAGGGGGCGGATGATATCATCACCACAATAGAGGATGGTGATGTTGAAGGTCATGAGACATTTAAAAATGCGAAGATAGCTTCTGCATTTGATCGATACTATGCATCGCTCTTTTACAGTTTTGACAAAGGGATGAATGTATTTGTTATGGAAGAAGACGGGGGTGAAAACAACCCGCTGATCTTCGTCGAGGCCAATGGTGATGCTTCATTCACAGGCTATATCGGACCCAAAGAGTATAAAGTACTTCACGCGATCAACCCGGAGTTGACCGATGCGATCGAGTTTGGTTGGTTTACATTCCTCGCAACACCGTTTTTCAAAATACTCCTCTGGATCAATGACTATGTAGGAAACTGGGGTTGGGCGATTATTATCTTTACACTGCTCATCAAGATGATCCTTTTCCCTCTCTCCTACAAGGGTATGATGTCGATGCAAAAGCTCAAAGACCTTGCACCGAAGATGAAAGAGCTTAAAGAGAAGTATGGAAAAGATCCTGCAAAAATGAATGCACAGATGATGGAACTCTACAGCAAACATGGAGCGAACCCGATGGGTGGGTGTCTCCCGCTTCTGCTTCAGATCCCGGTATTCTTTGCACTTTACCGTGTACTGCTGAATGCTGATGAACTGCAGGGGGCTGAGTGGATCTTCTGGATCAATGACCTTGCTGTGATGGATCCCTATTTTATTCTGCCTATATTGATGGGTGTCTCTATGTGGTACCAGCAGAAGATCACCCCTGCCAACTTTACCGATCCGATGCAAGAGAAGATCTTTAAGTGGTTCCCGGTGATCATGACGGTATTCTTTGTATATTTCCCATCGGGACTTGTACTCTACTGGTTGATCAACAATATCTTTACGATCGGTCAACAGTACTATATCAATCACGCTTATGCGAAGCAAAAAGAAATGGCCAAAGAGGCACATAGTAAAAAATAGGAGTGCTGATGAAAAAAATCAAAGCACCGACACTGGAAGAGGCCTATGAAGAGGCTGCAAAAGCACTGGGCTGTTCGGTCACCGATCTGAAGTATGAAGTGATACAGCACCCCTCTTCAGGAATCTTCGGACTTTTTAAAAAAGAGGCGATCATCGTTGCCTCTTGCATGCACCCTCAGTCGAGACTCCACGCTGAACCCCTTGTTTCTATGGATAAGAACCATATTTTGCCGGAACAGAACGAGAAGCCGCTTGATGCGCCTGCCGAAGAGAGTACCCCTGAAAAAAAACAGTATCTGCCCGAAGAGGATGAAATTGTTGAAAGCTTCTTTGGTTCTGAGTATCTTGATGAAGATGAAGGGTATGAGGCCGAGCAGGAGGTTATCGTCTACGATGAGCTTGCCCGTCTGATCGAGTCACAGCTGAAGGAGCTGATGGACCTTTCGTGTTTCGATATCAATGTGGTGGAAGTCGATGTAAGAGACAATACCGCCTTGATATTTATCGATGGTGAAGATGCTGCGCTGCTGATCGGGAAGGAGGGATACCGGTATAACGCACTCTCCTATATGCTGTTTAGCTGGCTGCATACAAAGTATGAACTTTTTGTCAAACTCGAGATCGCAGCATTTATCACGACACAGGAAGAGATGATACGCAATATGCTTAAGCCGGTGATTGATAATGTGCTAAAACAGGGAAAAGGAAAAACACGTTTCCTTGACGGAATCCTGGTCCAAATTGCGCTTGAGCAGTTGAGAGAAGCTTTCCCGGATAAATATGTCGCCGTAAAAACGGGCCGTGAGGGCAAAAAATTTGTCGTCATTAATGATTTCAACAAGAACAGAATGCCATGAGTGAAACGATCGCTGCCATCGCAACAGCCCACGGCGTCTCTTCGATCTCCATCATCCGTGTAAGCGGGGGCGATGCTCTCTCTATCGCCCAAAGAGTCTCCAGGCAGGAGAAAATCCTGCCGCGTTATGCACATCTCACCTCTCTTTACAATGCAGAAGAGGCCCTGATAGACCAGGCGATCATGATCTATTTCGCTTCACCCAACAGCTTTACGGGTGAAGATATCGTTGAGTTTCAGTGCCATGGCGGTATGATCGTTGCCGAAGAGATACTTGCCACTGTACTGTCGTACGGTGCGAGGCTGGCAGAGCCTGGCGAATTTTCCAAGCGTGCTTTTCTCAATGGCAAAATAGATCTGACCGAAGCAGAGGCGATCTCCAAGCTGATTGAAGCAAAAAGTCTTGATGCGGCAAAAGTGCTTGCCAGGCAGATGAAAGGAGAACTCAGAGAGTTCGTTGATGAGAGCAGGGATGCGCTTTTGAGATCTCTTGCCTATTCAGAGGTGATGATAGACTATGCCGAAGAGGACATCCCTGAAGATATTCTTGAGAGTATCAACAGGCAGCTTGACGCGCTGATCGATCAGATCACCAGGATCGTAGATGCAAGCCACCGCAGAAGGGGACTGATTGAGGGATTCAAAGTCGCCATTATCGGTAAACCCAATGTGGGTAAAAGTTCTCTGCTCAATGCGCTGCTCAGCTATGACCGGGCAATTGTCAGTGATATCGCCGGGACAACACGGGATACGATTGAAGAGCAGGTGCGTGTCGGTTCCCATATCATTCGTTTGGTTGACACGGCAGGCATACGGGAGTCAGAGGATACGATAGAGAAGATCGGGATAGAACGTTCGCTCTCATCGATTGAGGATGCGGATGTCATTATCGCACTCTTTGACAGCTCAAGGCCTTTTGACGATGAAGACGAGAAGATCGTTTCGATGCTTGAGAACCTGGAAGAGAAACATCTGATCGTAGCGCTCAACAAGTCCGATCTTGAAAAGAGCCTGGATACTTCCCGTCTGGCTGCTTATGATCCGATCGAAGTCAGTGCCCAAAAAGGGTTTATCCGTCTTACAGACAAGATGGAAGCACTCTTTGATTCGATCGGAGCAGGTGAAGAGCTTATGCTGGTTTCAGCGCGCCAGATCGAAGCAGTCCGGTATGCAAAATCAGCGATCGAAGAGGCAAAAGTGCCTCTGCAATCGGGAGAACTGGAGTTCTTTTCGTATCACCTGCAGGAGGCAGTCAAAGCGATATCCTCTATCTCAAAACCCTATGACAGCGAAGAGATACTTGATAAAATGTTCGGAGAATTTTGTTTGGGGAAATAGGATGAATGAGTTGATTGAAGAGTTCATAAAACATGCCGAAAAGATAGAGGATCTCGAGCCCTATGTTTTTTTTCTTTTGTCACTCTTTACCCTTTGGTTTATCCGCAATACGATAAGGTATTACAAAAGCGAGAAAAAGAAGGTCAAGCTGCTGCACCGTTTTGCCAAAGAGGGAGAGGTGGACTCGCAGTGTCAGCTTGCCAAACGCTTTCAGAAAGGCAATGCTGTCAAAAAATCCTGCAAACAGGCGGCTTTCTGGTATCACAAAGCCGCCTATTCAGGTGATGAAAAGGCACAGGAGCATCTGAAGCTTTTTATGGAAAAACAGAAGCGCTCCCGGGATAGGAAAAAGTGTTGAGAGAAGACCATTTTGAGTCCTAATCTAAATTCAGTATAATCACAAAACAATAACATCAAAGGGTATGATGCATGAAAAAATACGTATCAGTTGTCACAGCAGTTTTATTTTCTCTATGGTTAGCCGGATGTGTGCCTACAGATGTCCACAAACCGTACTATAAAGCAGGCACACAGGGAAATACCTGGGGAGCATATGACGCAGAAAATGTGGATATGTCGGATATCGATGAAAATCTGACCGAGACAGAGACGCTTATCACAGAAAATATGCCTGATGAGAGGGTCTCCCGTATTGCGTTCCCTCTCAATGAATACAATACCCTTGCACGCAGCGGGAAAGGTACGATCAAAGGGAAAATCTATCTGACTGGTACCTATACCGGTACGCGGGTCTTGGGAAGCGGCACGAGACTCTACCTCAATCCTATGACCTCGTACTCTGATCAGTGGTATGAAGTGAGCTATATCGGCGGAAAGAAGATGGAAAAAGCAGATGCGAGACTTTTTAACTATCTCAGGTTTACGGCTGCAGAGAGTGACGGGAGTTTTGCCTTTTATGGTGTTCCTTCGGGCAAATACTACCTGATAGGGACAGTACAGTGCGGTGAAGAGTGCGGTTACGCTACCCCAAAAAGCATCCGCCTGGCAACAAAGGTTGAAGTCTACGGTAACCAGATAACCGTGAAGGACCTCACACGAAGGGTCGATTAGCTTTTGTGAAAGCTTACCCTCTCGGGTAGGCTACTTGAAGTAGCCACGATGGCTGAAGCACTCAGTCAAATGAGGGGTAAGCTTCCTTTAGCCTCTGATAGAGTTCATCAGGAGTGATTGTATGATCTTTATCCAGGATTCCCTGCATAATCACATTATCCTCTTTTCCGTTCCATAGCTTGATGTAGGTTCCCTCTTTGTACCCATGGTCCTGTCTGAACTGGTTGAGGATATTCTTCCCGACATAGAGTTGATAAAGTGCATCGAGGTTCAGTCCAGACTGTATCGCCACATCGATGAATGATTCCATCATCTTCTCTGTACTTTCATTGCAGAAAATTACCCTGATCAGCTCCTCTACGGTTGCTATCTGTTCATAGTGGTTTTTTTCTGTCGGCATGATATCGGCATCGAATAAAGCAAAATTCGGCAGGGCATGGATATCTGCTGCAAGTTTTTCGATAGTGCCAAGATGTTTGATCTTATAATCTTGCAGCCCCTGGGACATGATAAAGTGCCAGATATCCACCGCTTCGATCTTTATGTTGGCATAGTCGGGTTCGGCATCGATATTTTTCCAGTGTTTCCATGGATAGGATTCGATCAACTCCGCACACTCGAGGTAGGTACAGCGTTTCCAGTCGATCAATTTGCCGTTTTTTGTGACTTTCTGCTCCCATCCTTCGCCGTTGGTTGCGTCATTGAGCTGCTGTTGCAGCATAAGCATCTGTAGTATTTTGTCCATTTGCACCCTTTGAGATTCATTGCCGTTATTTTACCTATTAACCCCTTATTTAGCACTTTTTGAGTAAAATATAAGCCTTATTTCAACGCCTTAAGGACACTAAGAAATGTCACAACCTATTGAAAATCTAGATGAAGTTTTAAAAGCCCATAAGCTTAGCCAGCCAGAGTACGAAGAGATCGTTCGTATCCTTGACGGTCGCCACCCCAACATCGTAGAGATTGGTATCTTCTCTGCGATGTGGTCAGAGCACTGTTCCTACAAGTCCAGTAAAAAGTATCTGAACGGTTTCCCCACAGAAGCACCGTGGGTGATCCAGGGACCGGGTGAAAATGCCGGTGTTATCGATATTGGTGAGGGGATGGCTGCGGTATTTAAGATGGAGAGCCACAACCACCCGTCATTCATTGAGCCGTTCCAGGGAGCTGCAACCGGTGTAGGGGGTATCCTCCGTGATGTCTTTACGATGGGTGCAAGACCGGTAGCAAACCTCAATGCTTTGCGTTTCGGTACAGTGACCGGCAACAGCGATACAGCCAAATACCAGAGACACCTCGTGCGCGGTGTGGTAGAGGGGATCGGAAGTTACGGTAACTGTATGGGGGTACCGACGATCGGCGGTGAAGTGAGCTTTGACGAGAGCTACAACGGGAACATCCTTGTGAACGCATTCTCACTTGGTCTGGTAAAATCTGACGAGATCTTCCTTGGCGTGGCTTCTGGTGTCGGCAACCCGGTGATGTATGTCGGATCAAAAACAGGCCGTGACGGTCTGGGCGGAGCGGTAATGAGCAGCGACAGCTTTACCGAGGAGTCAAAGTCACTGCGTCCTACCGTTCAGGTAGGGGACCCGTTTACCGAAAAACTTCTTCTTGAGGCATGTCTGGAGCTTTTCAAAACAGACCATGTTGTCGGTATCCAGGATATGGGTGCTGCGGGTCTGACCTCCTCTTCCTTTGAGATGGCAGGGAAGACAGGTGCCGGACTGATCATGCACCTTGACAAAGTGCCTGCGCGCGAAGAGGGGATGACTCCGTATGACTTTATGCTCTCTGAATCACAGGAGCGTATGCTGATCTGTGCAAAGCAGGGGAGTGAGCAGGCGATCATCGATATCTTTGAGAAGTGGGACCTTGATGTCGCCGTGATCGGTGAGGTTACCGATACGGGAAGAATGGAGCTCTTCTGGCATGGCGAGAAGTGTGCAGACATGCCTATCGCACCGGTCAGTGAAGAGGCCCCGGTACTGGACAGGCCAACAGCAAGACCTGCATATCTGGATGCCGTAAATGCGAAATCTGTAGAGAGTTTCCCGGCGGTAGATGACCAGGAGGCATTTGAGAAGATCTTCAGTTCGCTTGAAGTCGTCGATAAAGCATGGGTATACAACCAGTACGACTCTATGGTACAGACCAATACGACCAAACACCCGGGAAGCCTTGATGCTTCTTCCATCCGTATCAAAGAGAATGGAAAAGCATTGGCAATGAGCAGCGACTGTAACCCAAGATATTGCTATATCGATCCAAAAAAAGGTGCAGCACTTGCAGTGGTCGAGTCCGGCCGTAACGTGGCGATGAGTGGTGCAAGACCGCTTGCGATCACCGACTGTCTAAACTATGGTAACCCGGAAAACCCTGAGGTAATGTGGCAGTTCGCAGAGGGATGCGAAGGGATCAAAGAAGCATGTGCTGCACTCAGCACTCCTGTAGTCAGCGGTAACGTATCGCTTTACAACGAAACAAACGGTGTATCGGTATTCCCGACACCGTCGATCGCCATGGTAGGGCTGAACGAGGATCAGAACAGGGTACTTCCTTCGGCATTCCAGGAAGAGGGTAGCGAGATCCTTCTCCTCGGCGAGACAAAAGGGGAGTTTGGCGGCTCACTCTATATCAAAGCGCTTCACGGTGAGACCGTAGGAACGCTTCCTGCATTTGACTACAATGCTGAGTTGGCACTCTGGGCGTTTGTCATCGAAGCGAATCAAAAAGGATTGCTCAAAGCGGCAAAAGATGTCAACGTCGGAGGTATCGCTACAGCACTTGCCAAAATGGCGGTGGTGTCAGGACTGGGTGTTGAAGCGGATGTGACCGTAGCAAACAGCAGAGACATCTTCGATGAGTCACAAAGCAGGGCGATCCTTGAAGTAGCATCATCTGATCTGGAAGCGGTCGTGAGAATGGCGACGGAACTGGGTGTAAAAGTTACCCATATCGGTAAAGTCGGTGGCGAGAAAGTACGAGTAAACAATGTAGAACTCTCTATGGATAGCGTAAAAGATATCTACTTCAATACATTTGCCAATACAATTGAGCAGGACCTGTAAGTAAGTCTATGAAAGTGAATAAAGTTTTAACATTCTTTCTAGTGCTACTCAGCATAGGGAACATCTCTTATGCAGAGTCACAAGGAGAGGTACTTTTCGATCAAAAGTGTGCAGCATGTCACAGTAAGAGTTTCCCGAAAGATATGAATGCAGTCGTGGCCCCCGCAGTGATGGGAGTCATGAGACATTTGAAAATGGAATATCCGAAGAAAGCGGATGCCGTCGCATTCATCAAAGACTATGCATTGAACCCTAGTAGGGATAAAGCGATCTGTATGCCTCAGAAGATCGAAAGATTTGGGCTTATGCCGTCTCAAAAAGGTAATGTAACGGAAGAAGAACTTGAAACAATCGCTTCCTGGATGTTCGATAACTTCCCTCCAAAAGATTTCAGAGGGATGGGAATGGGAAATAGATTTAAATAGATCTCGTTCCCAACGTCCTCGTTGGGAATGCATACTTCAGTTTTGTAGTATTGTAAAACTTGTGTTTGAAGAATTGAGGCATGCATTTCTGACTTTTAGTCGGGAATGAGCATTCTTTTTTTACTTTTTTCTAAAAAAAGTAAGTGCCCCGCAGGAAATGCCCTTGGGGTACAAAAAATCGTCACTTCGCAAGTGTGCGGACGGTGCTCTCGGCGTGTTGCTTCGCAATATGCACGCCTTCGCACCTGCACACCGAATGCTCAGTGACAATGAATCTGCATTGTAACACAATGCTTTCGAGACAAAAAAGATGGAGAAAAAATGAGAGCACTATTAAGCGTAAGTGATAAGGCTGGGATCGTAGAGTTTGCACAGGGATTGGAAAAGCTTGGTTGGGAGATCATCTCAACAGGCGGAACCTACAAAAAATTGAGTGAAGCCGGAGTAAAGGTCATTGAGATCGATGAAGTCACCAAATTCCCTGAGTGTTTTGAAGGGCGTGTCAAGACACTGAACCCGTATGTTCACGGAGGTATCCTCCATAAAAGAGGGGACGAGGCACACGTAGCACAGGCAAAAGAGCTTGGTGTTGAAGGGATCGATCTTGTATGTGTCAACCTCTATCCGTTCAAGGCGACGATCGAGAGAACAGAAGATTTTGACGAAATTATAGAAAATATCGATATCGGCGGACCTACAATGGTACGTTCAGCTGCCAAGAACTTCAATGATGTCTATATCGTCACGGATGCAGGTGATTATGAGACTGTACTTGCAGCACTTGCAAGCGGTGAAGATACCTACGAGTTCAGACGTGACCTGATGATCAAGGCGTATGAGCACACTGCAGCCTATGATGGTATGATCGCTAACTATATGAACAAGCGTTTCAACAACGGTATGGGAGCGCATCAGTTCATCACCGGTAAAAAAGTATTTGATACGCGTTATGGTGAAAACCCACACCAAAAAGGTGCACTTTACGAGTTTGACAAGCACTTCACTGAGAACTTCAAGCAGGTCAAAGGTGAAGCAAGCTTTAACAACATCAACGATGTAAACGGTGCACTCAAGATCGCTTCAAGCTTCGGTGATGAGCCGGCAGTATGTATCGTAAAACATGGTAACCCATGTGGATTTGCGATCAAAGGTGACCTTCTTGCGTCATACACTGAAGCACTTAAATGTGACCCTGTATCTGCATTTGGCGGAGTAGTGGCAGTCAACGGTGTAGTGACAAAAGAGCTGGCAGAGAAGATGAACGAGATCTTCCTGGAGGTTGTCATGGCACCGGACTTTACACCGGAAGCACTCGAAGTATTTGAAGTGAAAAAACGTCTGAAACTCTTCAGTCAGGGGGGTGGAACGACACTGAAAATGTCTAACGATGCACAGGACTTCAAGCACGTTGACGGTGGATTTGTCTTCCAGGACAGCGATATCGTTAATACAGACGAAGTACACAATGCAGAGCTCAAAAGCACTAACACAGCATCTGCTCAGGAGATGAGAGACCTCGAGATCGCCTGGAAAGTGGCGGCGCTTACCAAGTCAAACTGTGTAGTCTATGTCAAAGACTCTGCGATGGTAGCCGTAGGTATGGGTATGACATCACGTGTAGATGCAGCACAGTGTGCACTGAAGAAGGCAGCTGAGATGGGTCTTGATGTAAGCGGTGCGGCAATGGCATCCGAAGCTTTCTTCCCATTCAGAGACTCTGTAGATGCAGCGGCAGCTGCAGGCGTCAAAGCAATCCTGGAGCCGGGCGGTTCGGTACGTGATGATGAAGTGATCGAGGCAGCGAACGAGCACGGCATCGCACTTTACTTCTCAGGTGTAAGACACTTCCTGCACTAAGAAACATTCGCTTTTTAGTGAGATAGTAGATAGGAAGTAGCGGGTAGCAGAGAGGATATACTGTCGGTATGTCCATTATAGCTTTCCGTCATTTCTGATTTACCTATAGCACTATACTGTAGGTCGGGATGTCCTCATCCCGACACCAATACAAAACGGCATCTAACGTTGATGTCGGGGTAAGGATACCCCGACCTGCATCAAGGGGAAAAATCATCGATAAACTGCTGATCGTATGGAGCTCCGGCGACGCCGAAGTGGCCAAAAAGATGGTACTGCTCTACAGCTCTGTGATCCTTCCGCGTGGATACTGGGAGAGGGCCCACTTGATGATATGGGGTCCCTCTATAAAACTGCTGGCTGAGAACAGGGAGCTTCAGGAGATGCTTACCAAAGTCAAAGAGACAGGCGTAGAACTCTCCTGCTGTGTGGTATGCAGCGATGAGTACAGTGTCACCGGGCAGCTGGAAGCGATGGGTGTGGAGGCGATCCATACAGGTGAGCTGATGACCGAGGCCCTGAAAACGGATTGGAAAGTGGTGACATTTTAAATTTATTTTCCGTTTTTCCTGATTGATACAGTTTGCAAAGTTGTAAGTCAAGGGATAGACAGGTTAGCCTTGAACTTAACTTCAATCTCCCTTTTTAATATGGAGATTTTCTACTTATAGCATGGAGTAGTTTGGCTTGTTGCTCAGTCATATGAACAATTGCATCCACAACAATAAGTCTCCACATAGTTCCATCACTATTTCCATATTCTTTTCGGATCAATGCTGCTTGAGCATCTCTATATTTCATCCAGGCCAACTGAGCTTTTTTTAATTCACTATTGTTATCGCCTCCCAGGGCTTGATAAGCTCTATTGAGTTCTGCGTTCCATGCTTCCAACCCAAGATACATGCAATCAATCATGGCAAATGTAGGATAAAAGGTATCTTTGCAGTCTGATATGGCAATCGTTATCGGATGTTCTACAGTGTTGCCTATAAGTTTAAAATGTATTTTCCCCTGTATGTCATACACTTCGGTACCATGCTTATTTGTATACTTCAATACCAATATAGGTTTTTTACCCAGCCTGGTTTTGTTATCTCTCCATGCTTCTAACATTTTATATCCAACACCGGTGTAATTGCCTGAAATCGTTGTATGATTATCAAGCAGTTTCAGCACTATCTCTTCCGGATCTTTGAGTTCAATAAGTTCTACCTTTATCCCTTTTGCATAATAATCATCAATGGATTTTGGCATTTCAACGATGCCGGCATATAAATTTAATGTCGCAAAAAATAAAGATAGGCTTACTATTAACTTCTTCATCCACTGTCAACTTTCATCCCGGATTTTATCAATTGTATCACGTTATAAATAATTTAAAGAAGAACATACACATAAGTGGGTAGATAAGCAGTTGAACGCATTCTGACAAAAGTAAATTAGAAGGAGTGCTTGAACCGGTATATCACGATCGAAGCCGCGACGCTCACATTGAAACTTTTGATCCCTTCTTCCATCTCGATGGTGACCACTTCATCACATACGTTTAAAATGTCTTTGGCTATCCCTTTCTCTTCATGGCCCATCAGCAGCACCCATTTATCGGCTGTTTTGACCTGTGAGAGAGGTGTGGAGTCTTCGGTGACCTCTGCGGCATAGACTCTGTATCCCAGTGCTTTGAGCGTCCTAATCGTCCCAAAGATATCTTCGTAGAGGTGGTAGTCCATCAGTCCGATATGCCCCATGGAGACCCTCACGGCGCGTCTGGCGTAGGGATGTGGCCGTTGCTGAGGAAGCAGGTAGGATCTCACCCCGAGTGCAGCGGCGCTTCTTGCGATCGCACCGATATTCTGCGTGGAGCTGATCTCATCGAGCATGATGATCTGATCGCCCAACGATGCAAGCGGTGTGGGGAGAGGGCGGATGGCATGCATCATGACATTGTGGTGTATCGTGTGCCCCACGATCTTCTCCATCACCGCTTTGGAAGCGACATAGGGCACAGGTATCTCTTTTGTCTCTATCAGATCGGCATACCTGTCATAGTACTCCTGCGTAGCAAAGATACTTCTGATCTTTATATCCTGTTCGAGTAGGAGGTTGACCACCTTGGGGCTGTCTGCGATGAAACTGCCGTCTTCTTTGAAGGCATTTTCTCTCATCTGATGGTAGATCTGCAGTTCCGGGATACCGATATCGGTGACTTGGATAAAATTCATATACTATTATAGCTACTGTTTACTTCTATAGGCTACAATAGCGCAAAAACTAATAAGGTGATGTTATGAGAATTATTATCCTGTTTCTTGTCATGTTCAATCTCTCTTTTGCAGAGCTCACAAATGTCTGGGCAAGCAAAGAGTTCCTGAAAAAGGATATCAAGATCATCGATGTGAGAACCCCGGGAGAGTGGAAGGAGACAGGCATCGTGGAAGGCTCTTATCCGATCATGTTTTTTGATGAGCAGGGGAGATTCAATATCCCGCTTTTTCTTGAACAGTTAAACAAAGTGGTCAAAAAAGATGAGCAGTTTGCACTCATCTGCCGTACTGGAAGCCGTACGTCGGAGATATCCAAGTTTCTTGCCTATGAGTTGGGATATAATGTGATCAACCTTGCCGGCGGCATACAAAAGCTGATGCAAGAGGGGTATAAGCCGGTGATGTATCTGCCCAAAAAACCATAAGAGTGGATAAGGTTGATTGACATAGACTAAACTATTTTGATATAATAAATAGAAATTAAGATTCAATTAAATTTTAGGAATGTCCATGTCAAAAAGTTTATATGAAACGCTCGGTGTCAGCGAAAGTGCGACTCCTGATGAGATCAAAAAAGCTTACCGAAAGCTCGCCCGTCAGTACCACCCGGATATCAACAAAGAAGAGTCTGCGCAGGATAAGTTCAAAGAGATCAATGCAGCCTATGAAGTATTGAGCGATCCGGAGAAAAAGGCGCAGTATGACCGCTTCGGTGACCAGATGTTCGGCGGGCAGAACTTTCATGATTTTGCACGCGGACAGGGCGCAGGTGTGGATCTGGATGAGATACTTCGGCAGATGTTCGGCGGCGGTGCCGGCGGTTTTGGCAGAGGCGGTTTCAGCGGCTTCGGCGGAGGCGGTTTCGGAGGATTGAATCTTGATATAGAGGCACGGATCACCGTACCGTTCATGACAGCGGTCCTCGGCGGAAAGCACAACGTTTCGGTCAATGGACAGAACTTTGATATCAAGATCCCCGCAGGGATCAAATCCGGCGAAACGATGCGGGTCAGAGGCAAAGGGAAACAGTATCAGGGACAGGCCGGTGATCTTCTGCTCCAGGTAGAGGTAGCCGAATCAAAAGAGTATGAGAGAAAAGGCGATGACCTCTACAGGAAATTTGATGTGCCTCTCAAAGAGGCGCTCTTTGGCGGCAAGATCACAGTGGATACCCCGGAAAAAGAGGTCTCGCTGAAAGTACCGCAAAATACGAAGAACGGACAGAAGTTCAGGCTGAAAGGGAAAGGGGTGCCAAACAGGAAAACCGCACTGACAGGTGATCTCTACCTGGTCGCCAATGTGATCCTCCCTGATGTCGAGCGTATGGACAGCGAACTAAAGACGCTTCTGGAAGAGAAGCTTTAAAACACCACAAGTGCTGTGAGCTGTCCGCTTCGGCAAATTAGTACAGAAAGGAAAATACCATGCACAGTTATGATGAGCCCGTGTATCTGATCTCCGTAGTCGCAACAATGTTCGATATCCATCCTCAGACACTGCGTCAGTATGAACGCGAAGGATTGGTGGAGCCCTCACGTACGAGCGGCCGTATGAGACTCTATTCGCAGCGCGATATCGACAGGATGAAACTGATATTGCGTTTGACCAGGCAGATGGGGGTCAATCTGGCAGGGGTTGATGTCGCCCTGAAGCTCAAGGAGCAGATCGATGAGATGCAGGATGAGATCGACCAGCTGAGAGAAGAGCTGCGCAAAGCCAACCGCCACGGTTCGGTACACTCCAGCAAAGCACTTGTCGCCAAAAGCAGTTACGATATCATCATCTTCGAAGAGTAGTTTTCTCTCAGGCGCTAAGATTTTTAGCGTGACTGCTAATACCTTTCAAACAGCTCCTGTATCTTTTTGCGGTCATGCCCGACTTTATGAAGCGGGCGCGTATCCTCTCCTCTCATATGTGTTTCAAAGGTAGCAGGATTCTCACTGTTCTGATACAAAATCCCCAGCGGCATCGGCATACTCTCATAGGCTTTTTTGAGGGCCTCTTCAAAGTTGGAACGCTCATAGCTCTCATCGAGCAGATAGGTGTGTTCTTTGAACCATTGAAAGGTATTGATCTTGTTGAAAACCACGCAGGGCTGGAAGATATCCACCAGTGCATACCCTTTGTGCAAAAACGCAGCCTTCAAAACCTCTTTGGCATGGCTGTAGTTCCCGATATTGACGCGCGAGACGAAGCCGGCTTTCAGGGAGAGTGCGACACTGAGCGGGTTGAAGGGTTCATTTCCCACACCCTCCACCTGGACATTGGTGACAAAACCTTTCTGTGAGGTGGGGGAGGCCTGGCCTTTGGTCAGGCCGTAGACCATATTGTTATGGACGATATGGACGATATCGGGATTGCGCCTGATGGTATGCAGAAAATGGTTTCCCCCTTCGCCGTACATATCCCCGTCACCTCCCTCTGCAATGACCGTCAAGCCCGGGTTGGCAGCCTTGATTGCCGTGGCAATAGGCAGGGCCCTTCCGTGCAGCACCCCGTACATATGGGTATCGATATAGAAAGGGGTTTTGGCTGCCTGCCCGATCCCCGAGACGATGACGGTATGCTGCTTGTCCAGCTCCAGCTCTTCCAGCACCTCTTTCACCAGTTTCAATATACCGAAATTCCCGCATCCCGGACACCATGCGACGTCTACGTTTTCTCTGTCAAATGAGGTAGGCATCATAACTCCTTTATCTCTTCTTTAATCATCTGCGCCAGCTGGTCTGCGAAGAATGCAAATCCATTGTACTGGAGTATCTTTCTGTCGATCCTGATATCATGCAGTTTGAGCTGGTCGGCAAACATCGCGCTTGTATTGTTCTCTACGACAACCGTATGTTTATACTTCTTGAGCAGCTCCAGCTGTTTCTCGGCAAGCGGGTGTACCCACTCAAAGTGTACATGGCAGAGGCGAGGGTCATCCACTCTGGACAAAGCCTCGCTGATCGCACCGTAGCTAGACCCCCAGCCTATGACGGCGATCTCTCCCTCACCCTCTATTTTTGGCATGAGCGCACTCTCCAGGAGTGCATCACCTTTACGTGCACGCTTCTGGACCATCTCTATGCGTGTCTGATGGCTTTCAGTGATCTGTCCTCTTTCATCATGTTCATCCCCCGCTGCACAGACCAACCCCTCGCCAAAACCGGGGACGCTTCTCGGACTGATACCGTCGGGTGTATCCGCATAGCGGTGGTACTCCTTCTTGCTCTGGATGATGTAGCTTCCCTGTGCATACTGTGAAAAGTCAACTGTGCCGATCGTGGTCATCGAATCCGCCAGATATTGGTCACTCAGGAGGATCACGGGCACCTGGTAGCGGTCGGCCAACTCAAATGCGAGGTAGCCGCACTCGATGCAGGACTCCAGTCTGCCCGGGGCAAGCACGATACGTGCAAACGGTCCGTGACCCGAATAGATCGCCAGATTGAGATCACCCTGTTCGCTTCGTGTGGGCAGTCCTGTTGCAGGCCCCGGCCTCTGTGCCAGATAGATCACCGCGGGCGTTTCGCTCATTCCGCTCAGGCTCAGTGCTTCGGTCATCAATGCAAATCCTCCCCCTGAGGTGGTGGTCATCGCCCGGGCACCGGCATACCACCCTCCCAGTACCATGTTTAGTGAGGCGATCTCATCTTCACTCTGTTCGACCACGATGGTAAACTCCTTGGAGCGCTCTGCCATAAAGTTGAGCACTCCGGTGGAGGGAGACATGGGGTAGGAGGTGACCATAGTGCATCCTCCTGCCAGGAAGCCAAACCCGCAGGCGGTCGTACCGTTCATCAGGTGAAGTCTCTCTGCGCTTTGGATATCACGGGAAGGGAGCTGAGCGATCATTGAGTGATCTATCTCTTTTCCCTCTTTATACCCTTCTTCTGCGACTTTGATGTTCTCGCTCTCCTCTTTGAAATATTTGTCGATACTCTGCAGCAATATCTCCTTCTCCAGCTCCAAGAGCCCGAAGACTACCCCTGCCATATAGGTATTGGCATACTGACGGCTGCCCAGGGCTTTGGCGCGTTCATGGATCGGAAGGAGGATCAGGTGTGCGATATCCTTATCTTCGGTGACATCAGCCAGTAACAACGTACGATCTGTAAATCTCTCCTGCATATGCTCCAGTGCCATCTCATCCAGCGCGATGGAGAGGTCTACTTCCCATACGGGTGCCTTGATGGGACTATCGCTGATACGGATCAGGGTAGAGTTGCTCCCGCCGCGTACACGTGACATATACTCTTTGGTAGCGTAGACATAGTAGCCGGCAGCCTTGAGGGCATCCGTGAGTATCTTCTCGATCGTATCGATCCCCGAACCTGCCGGTCCGCCTATCAGGATAGAGAGGGTTGTGTCATTCATGAGTCTCTCCTTGGTAGATTTTTGAGTGTTGTGAAGCGGTTCTACGGAAGTGCTCTCCCGGTTCTTCTCCTCAGTCTCTGTACGCATAAAACTCTCTCCCCAGGTGATCTTGCCGCCATAGTATCCCAATACAATGACACACAGCCCGGTCAGGAGGACGATGGTATGGTAGGTGATCCCTGCCGGAGAATCATGGTAGACGATCATCGGGTCGTTCAGATAGAGTATGATATTGACCAGACCCAAGAGCAGGACTAAAAGAGACAGATAGAGTTTGACAATAAAGGGTTCGGCTTTTGAAAAGTCATAGTTGACCCACCAGCTCAAGATACCGGGGACCATCGCCACAAACCCCATCACGGTAGAAGCAAAAAAGAGATAGAAGACAGTGAGTGCATAGGACTCCTTGGGGTCAAAAAGAAAGAGGAGATCCATGAAGGCGGCAAAGAGGTGCAGGGCGATCGGGAAATGGACTGTCATCGGGTGGGGATGGTAGTTCCGGTACCATGTTTTGAGTTTCTCTTTCGTATCTGTTGCCGCAGCGTCAGTATTTTCGGATTGAGGTTCAGGCGTTTCTAGCCTGCCCACGACGGGAAAGCTCTTGAAAACCTCTTCTCCGTGGGGTGCGCCTGAGAGTTGCGAGGTTAGGTCTTCACCTGCGAAATGGACCTCTTCATGGTCGCCTTCTTTCCAAAACGGGCTCTCAGTGACATCATAGATATTGTTTCTGTAGGCGACATAGGCTTTTGCCCCGTTGCGTCCGTTATATTGTTTAAGTTCATCCAACGTCATTACCGGTCCCCGCTCCTTTGTCAGCTTTTATACTGTCACACGATATTGCGAAACTATTATAGTGAAAGCAGTGTGTAGTGTGAATGTAGGGGTATGATGATTCAAGCAATGCTTAACTTGGATCATGATTCAACTTTTTTTTCAAACCGGCGCATCAGTGACAACGCCTCTGCATCGCTCACGTCATACCAGTTCTCATAGACCTGTGCGACTGCATAGAAGTTGATCGGAGATTCCAGTACGATCAGTTCATCGGCAATCCTGGAGAATTCTCTGACACTTCTCGCTCCTGCTACGGGTACGGCAATGACGATTTTGGATGCACTGCTGTTGCGGCACATCTGTACGGCTGCATGCATGGTCGATCCCATGGCGATACCGTCATCGACCAGGATGACGGTACGGTCTTGTAGTGAGGGAAGAGGGCGGCCTCCCCTTAAGACTTCTATGCGTCTTTTGATCTCCTGTTGTTGCGCCTGCCTGATATGTTCGATCTCTGCGTCACTCAGATCTCCCGTAGCAGCTTCGTAGATAAAGACCGAACCGTCCTCAGCGATCGCACCGAAACCGCTCTCGGGATTATGAGGATAGGGGAGTTTGCGGCAGATGATCATGGAGAGATCACAGTGCAGGGCTATGGCCACTTCATACCCAAGTTCCACTCCGCCTCTGGGGATCGCCAGGATCAGCGCATCGGTATCTTGGTAGCGTTGAAGTCTCAATGCCAGCTGCCTGCCGGCATCTTTACGGTCTTTGAACATTTTGACCCCTTTTTGTATATTATATTCAATTGGTGATACAAAACGCAAAAGCGGATTTGAGCTATCAAATCACCTTTTTTTGTTCGCTTGTATAATCAAATCACCACTCAAGAGTGCAGTATAATAAAACTGTAAGAGTCGGATGATGTAGATTGATAACTTCGTTGAAGCCGTTGTGAAAAATGA
>JACXUO010000149.1 GCA_014763885.1 Campylobacterales bacterium | reverse complement strand
TACCCTCTGAAATATGCGAACGATTGTAATACTTGTTGAATGCCCTTCTGCTCATACTTTAAGATACCTTTTTGGTTCTTAAAGTTTACCAGACCCTAATTAAATTATCAATATCGGCGTCTTATATTCTTCATTATCTTTGGTTTTTTTACTTTGCTTCGTAAATAGGATTATTCTACTCCTATTTAACTTATTCTTTTATAAATGGAAGCACAATTTCCGGAAATTCTGAAGAACGGGTTCCCTCTATGACCTTGGTCCTTGCCCCTTTTACCGTATAGACAAAGGAGATCTTCGGCGTATCTGTCGTATTTTTGTTGGCACGGTGCAGCAGAAGCGAATGGAAGATAATCACATCACCTCTCTTGAGCGTGGTACAGGTTTTTGTTTTTATCAGCTGGATATTCTTCTCTATATCCTCCCTGAAATACTCCTTGTCGTCAAACTGCTCGGCGTCAAACTGCATACGGTGCGAACCGGGGATAAACTCCAGCACTCCGTTCTCATTGTACTCTGTGTCCAGTGCCAGCCAGATGCTTACAAGGTTGTTGTCACTGTAGCGCCAGTAGCGTCTGTCCTGGTGCCATCTTGTCTGTGTACTGCGGTGCGGCATCTTCGTCATGATGGAGTTGTGGTGCGCCATAGTGATCACCACCTGATCATCCAGTATCTGCTGCAGCACAGGGCGTATCTTCTCGTTCTCCATCCACTCCTTGAAGAGGATGTCTCTCTGGTACACCTGTCTGAGCCTGCGTACCGTTCCCTCCTCTCCCAGTGCCCGGCTGGTATAATCAGCAACATCGGTACGGTACTCTTTGCTCTTGACATCATATCCGATCTCCGTCTCGATCGGTTCGATGCGGTGCTTCAGGTGTACTTTGGCCACATCAAGGATCGCTTCGCACTCTGCCGGATCGGCAAAACCTCTTAAAATAATAAAACCATCTTTTTGAAACTGTGCAAGTTGCACTTCGGTAAGTTTCATCGTTTGCCTTTTTTATGCTGATTTGGACAGAAGCAAAGCTCCTGTCCACGCTGTCGTCCTCAGCGGACGGCTCG
>JACXUO010000061.1 GCA_014763885.1 Campylobacterales bacterium | reverse complement strand
GAAAACCAGATCTACAGTCGCTGGAGTGATGCGGGAAGCGGCGGTGATGTGTGGGAAGCACAGCATAAGAACGATCCCTCTTCGGCCATACTCATGGACCGTCAGATCATCCAGATCGAAGGTGTCGATCACGCTACCCTCTATAAGACCTTTTGTGCTATCGGCGGGAAAGGGGGATGGTTCGGGTATGAGTGGCTTTGGGAGATCAGAGGAGGCATCGACAAGCTTATCGCAGGTGCGGGTCTGAACCGCGGAAGACGTGACCGCTACAGGCTCAGAGTCGGGGAAAGCCTGGATTTTTGGAGGGTTGAAGATATAGTTCCAAATGAAAGACTGCTCCTTAGAGCGCAGATGAAAGTTCCGGGCAAAGCATGGTTGGAGTTTAAGATACAAGGGGATGAGTTCATTCAGACAGCCTATTTTTATCCCAAGGGTCTTTGGGGGCGGCTCTACTGGTATTTGCTGACTCCTCTACACTATATCATATTTGGAAATATGATACGTTCGATCTATACAAAAGCGCAACAACATCAGATAACAAAAGGACTATTATGAAATATCTATCGATTATTTTGCTGTTTATATTTACAGGATGTGTGGAGACACCCAAACATGTCACACCCGTACAAAACTTTCAACTGGATCGTTATCTGGGTACCTGGTATGAGATCGCCAGACTGGACCACTCTTTTGAAAAAGGGCTGGAAAAGATTACAGCAACCTATTCGTTGCGTGAAGACGGCGGGGTTAAAGTGATCAACCGCGGGTTTGACATAAAAGACAACACTTGGAGTGAAGCCGAAGGCAAAGCCTACTTCGTACAAAATCCTGATACCGGATTTCTCAAGGTCTCATTTTTTGGCCCCTTCTACGGTTCCTACATCGTGATGGATACCGACTATGAGACCTATACGATGATCAGTGGACCTGACCATTCTTATTTTTGGATACTTTCACGGACACCTGCGCTCGATGAAGCAATAAAATCGCGGCTGATCACTAAGGCCAAAGAAGCAGGGTTTGATACAGACAAGCTGATCTATCCCGACCAAAGTATGCATAATGTCAGATAAGGCTCTCATTATCGTAGCTCACGGCAGCCGGAAGGCCTCTTCCAATGAAGAGGTGAGAACGCTGGGAGATAATGTTAGAGCGCTTAGAGATAAAGAGTATGCCTATGTGACGACATCATTTCTGGAATTTGCTAAGCCTTCCCTGAAAGAGAGTATCCTCTCATGCATAGATAAGGGTATCGGTGAGATAGTTATCTTACCTTACTTCCTGGCTTCTGGTCATCATGTGACTCGGGATATCCCTGAAGTGATAGATGATATACGCTCATCATACCCGCAGATAAAGATCACTCTCAAAGCACACCTGGGGAGTTCAACTGGGATGGTGCGGCTTCTTAATGATATGGCGAAATAGCTCTTTGACATGAACCAACATAAATCCCATACAAAACAGTTCTCAATCAGTATATGATATGAGTAAAAAAGAGGATCTATGTTTGATACCTATACTTCTTTAGATGATTCCAATCACTCTCAGCCAAGAGTCACAGCACTGCTTGCATGCCACAACAATCTTATGCCCGTGTCATGGCATATGCCCATTTCCAAATCCCCTTTCAGATACGCTGTAGCGGTACGTGAAGAGAACTATACTCACAAGCTCTTACAAAAACACCGAAGTTTTACACTAAATTTTTTGCCATTTGAGCATTATGAAACCGTCAATCTTTTGGGTAAGATACATGGTGACAGCGAAGACAAACTTACCAGAAGCGGTCTGCAGGTAGAAGGCTGGGACAACCATCAAAATCTGCTGCTTGGCGCTTCAGACTTCATCTATGAGTGTGAGGTGTGCGATACCTATGAGAACGGCGATCATACGGTATTTGTAGTTGATGTTACAAAGATCCATGTCAACAAGAAGCAAAGCAAAAAGCCTATGCTTTTCTCCGGGTGCGGCCGGTATGCCACACTGGGGCAAGAGACTATAGCGGAACAATCGCTATAGCCTGCACGAACAATTAGTCGTTTTGTGCGAAGATAAGTTTCGCGCCATATTCAAGATAGAGCGTCTTTTTGTGCATCTCTACGGCCTCAGGGTTTTCATCTATATATCTTGCTACAGCACTGTCGATCCCCTGTTCTCCATACTCTTCTATAGGCATCTGCTCCATAGCGGCTATCTGGTCCATCACTTTATCGAACTCATTTTGAACTTTGTCAGTTTCTACCTGTCCCCAGATATCCCAGTATCTTTTTCTGGGTGATCCTGCGATGATATCATCTTCATCTTCAAAGAGTGCATTATATTCATTCATATTGATCCTTTGTATGTGTGTTATAAAAAAATAATACTCCAAAAGGGATATGCTTCATAGTCGATTTATGTCAATTGATCAAATGACATAACCGGTGCACGATAATCTACAGGACACACTATATGTTTAGCCGTCTGTGCATGCCTGTAGGCGAACATCTTTTCAATATCCCTTTTAATCCAGAATACGAATAGCGTACTCAATGGTTCAAAAGGCAGGCTGAAGGTCACGGTATCTCTGAGTATGGTATGTGTTCCATTGACTGTGACAAATCGGTGCTCATGCCTAAATGTTTTAAACGGTGAACGTATCGCAACATCGACAATAAGCTCAGGGTATCTCACCTCCTCGAAGACAAGCTCCCACTGGAAGCTTAAGGGCCATTTTCTGATCTTTAGTTTAGCCCTGTTCCCCTTTTTAAGCGGTGTTTGCATCTCCAGAATGTCCACGTTTGTATCCGGCGGTGTGATCAAAGGCAGGTTGTTCGTATCGGCGTGAAACTCAAAAAGCTCTTTAGTATTGCAATGGATGAGTGTTTCGTAAATGACTGTATGTTTCATACGACTATTTTACACAACGTACTGTCTTGCTAGTAGTAGAAATTTGACATTTGGTAGCGCAAACTTACAATAAAAGGATACAAAACTCCTGAAAATTAAACTATAATCATCTCAAAAGAGTTGCAAAACAGTATGCTACACTCATATAATCTCAACAAGGAGATGTGATGCTCAGAGTAATCTTATCTTTCTTCTTCATCACTATATTTTTAACAGGCATGGAGGTGAAAAAAATGCAAAATATCTATGATTTCAATCTAAAGACCATCGATGGAAAGGAGACCACGCTTGCTCCTTATAAAGGCAAAGTAATGCTGATCGTCAATGTCGCAAGCAAATGCGGCTATACATCACAATATGACGGACTGCAGGCACTGTATGAGAAGTACAAGGACAAAGGTCTGGTCGTTTTAGGCTTTCCCTGCAACCAGTTTGCTAACCAGGAACCGGGTTCTGAGGAAGAGATACAGAACTTCTGTCGCGTAAACTTCGGGGTAACTTTCCCGATGTTTTCCAAGATCGATGTCAATGGAGACAATACCCACCCGCTCTACCAGTACCTGAAATCTCAACAACCCGGTATCCTTGGAACCGAAGCGATCAAATGGAACTTTACGAAATTTCTTGTCGATAAAGAGGGTAAAGTACTCAACCGTTTTAGCTCGTCCACTAAACCAAAAGAACTCGAGAAGGAGATTGAAACACTGCTACGATAACACCGCTGGATGAATTGACATATTCCTCCTACCAATCGTTCCCCGTTACATGTAAAATGTGATAAAAATGAGGAGCTCTACAATGAAACGTGCCGTTTTGCTGATGAATATGGGAGGCCCAAACAACCTCTCCGAGGTAGAAGTATTTTTAAACAATATGTTCAACGACAAACGCATCATCTCAGCGCCCCAGCCCATCCGCGCGATGATCGCGAAGTTCATCACATGGAAAAGAAAAAACGAAGCCAAGGAAAACTATCAAGCGCTTGGCGGTAGATCACCGATCGTGGGATACACCAAAAATCTTATCCGTCACCTTCAAACCAAAATCGATGCAAAGGTACATATGGTGATGCGTTATACACCGCCGTTTTGTGCAGATATCGTCCACGATCTTCAAGATATCGATGAGATCTATGCCATACCGCTTTATCCCCATCATTCAAGCACTACCACGCTATCAAGCATGGACGACCTGCATCACACTTTAGAAAAACACGGCATAAAAGCGACGATCAAAACGATACCGCACTACTATAATCATCCAGACTACATTGCTGCTATAGTCGAACGTATCAAAGAGGCACTGGATGGAGAAGATCCAGGTGAGTTTGAACTGGTTTTCTCCGCACACGGACTGCCAAAAAAGATCATCGAAAAAGGAGACCTCTACCAGCGCCATGTCAAATACAACGTTTATCATGCCAGAAAAGCGCTCACACTTGCAGGTATCCGCTTCCATAAGACACATCTTGCCTACCAGTCGCGTTTGGGACCGTTGGAGTGGATACGTCCCTACCTAGATGAAAAACTCAAAAGCCTGAAGAAAAAAAAGGTCATCATCTATCCTGTGGCCTTTACCATCGATAATTCCGAAACAGAATTTGAGCTTGAGATTGAGTATAGAGAGATCGCCGATGAATTGGGTTTCGAAGAGTACCGCGTGGCCAAAGCTCCGAACGACCACCACCATTTTGTCAACTGTATCTCCGATATCTATCAAAGTATGAAAGAAAGCGCATGATCGATTATGCTGTTGTCGGATCAGGGATAGGAGGCAGCACCATCGCAGCCTACCTTCATGCCAAAGGATTCAAAACAGTCCTATTTGAAAAAGAGCCCTACCTTGGCGGATGCAGTTCTACTTTTGAACGTCATGGATACAAATACAACACCGGGGCTACAACATTCGTCGGGTATGAAGATGGACATCCTGTCAAACAAATGTTCGATGCTATCGGATTTACCCCTACACTGATACAGACCGATCCTGCGATCACTGTCATACACAACCAAAAAGTCACGCCAAGGTACCAAAACGTTGATCTGTTCCTAGAAGCGATACAAGCCAATTATCCCCACGCACAACACGATACATTCTGGCATATGGTATATGAGATCAACCGATCCTTTTATAAAGTTCATGGATATTATTATTCCAACGCCTCAATATTAAAAAATATATTATCACTTTTCAGCTATCTTCCACTGGCTCTCAAGTTCAGAAAATACCTCTATACTAATGCCATGGAGTTCATCTTGGACATGTATAAAGACCTTGATGATGAATACCTCAAATTTTTAGAAGCGCAGGTGATGATCGTGGCACAGGCTCCGCTCAAAGAGATCAATTTTCTAACCGCTGCGCTTGCGCTGGGATATACCTTTAACAAAACCTACTACGTACCCGGCGGCTTTAGTACGCTCTTTGACGGGTTGACTGCTTCCATCGAAATACTCAATAGGGCAACACCCGTCGAAAAGATCATCAAACAAAACGATCATTACCTTGTGTGTACATCCAAAGAAGTGTACTCAGCCAAGAATGTCATACTCAATACGACCATGTTCAACAGCGATGCATTGTTTGAAAATCCACAGATCAAGGCATTTTATAAATCCTATGAAAAGCTCAACAATCACCAAAGCTCTTTCATGCTCTATATGACCATCAAAAGTGATGCAGACTTTGAACATCACTATCAACTCATACAAGATGACACATACCGATACACCCTTTCCAATGCCCTTTTTGTCTCATTTTCCGATAAAAACGATATACAGTTTGCCCCAAAAGGTCACTACAGTGTCACTGTATCGATCCATACCGATACACGGTATTGGGAAAATAATGTAACCTATAAAATAAAAAAAGAGTATCTGAAAAACAAACTCATAAAGTCTGTGTGTGATATACTCGGTATCAAAAAAGAACAGATCGTCGATCAGTTTGCGGCAACGCCAAAAACATTTGCACGTTACATCAACCGTTCTCAATTAGGGGGAAATGCCATTACGATGAAAAATTTTTTGCCAAAACTCCCCTCAAACGATACCCCGATCCAAGGACTGTACCATGTAGGTGATACGGTGTATGCAGCCCAGGGATGGCCTGGAGTCATGATGGGAGTAGAAAATCTCAAAAAGGTGATGCATGTATGACATTGAACTGATGATAAAACCTTCTGACTGGCTTCATATATTGTTGACCGGTGTGATGTTCTCTACGATGCTTTCCACTTTAGGCTATCTGCTCCTGGAACATACGTGGACTCATGGTGCGGCGTTTGGAGCATTTCTTGGATTTACGATCACTCTGTTTTCACTGATTTTTATTACCTTGATGAATCAGAAGATTCTTCCAAAAGTATCAAAAAACTACTGGGTGCCTTTGGCCATTTTTTTCTCATTTATCTCTGGATTTGCAGGAACTTTGGCAAGTATCTTTCTTGCACATACATTTCATATTGAGCTTATCACACTTTTTGAGTCATATTATCTACGTATCTCATTATCCATAGGAGTGCTAACCTATATTGTAGGCGCATTGCTTTATCGTTTTGTGAAAATGCGCAATGCCAAGGAACTGGTCGACCAGCATTATCTTCAAAGCAGGCTCAGCTCCCTTGAAACACAGCTCAATCCCCATTTTTTGTTCAATGCACTCAATTCGATTGCAGAGCTTATTCATCAGGACCCGGACAAAGCAGAAACGGCCATTTTGAAAGTCTCTTCCTTCTTACGAAATACCATGAATGAAGCTGCACGTATACCGCTTCGTGATGAGCTGAAAAATGTCAATGACTACATAGAACTGGAAAACATACGTTTTGGAGGCAAGATAAAAATGCACACCGTATCATCGCTCCCCTCCATCGACGTACCAAAGTTCTCTATCCAGCTTTTGGTAGAAAATGCGATCAAACACGGATTGATTAATATGCAGGAACTGCACATCACCCTTTCTTACGATCCCTCACTGAATGTAATCACAATTAGTAACAACGGTAAACCGATGAAACAACCGACATTCGGTATCGGCCTGACCAATCTGATCCAGCGCCTTGAATTGCTCTGTAAAGGGAAGATCGAAATAACCGATACTCAAACACCTACGTTTAAAATTTATCTAGGAGAATGTCATGAAAATACTCATCGTTGATGATGAAGCGCTTGCCCTTTCACGATTGCAGCGTATGCTGACATCACTTGGATACCACGACATTACACAGGCAAGCTCTGCCCAAGAAGCCCTTGATGCAGTTCAAGCAGATGCGTATGATCTGGTGTTGCTTGATATCAACATGCCTCAAACAAACGGTCTAGAATTAGGATATGAACTGCGATATCATCAAAAAGATATGGCGATCATTTTTCAAACTGCCTACGATCAGCATGCACTTAAAGCATACGATATCGGCGCAGTTGGCTATCTTGTCAAGCCATACAGTATTGAGCAGCTTAAAGAAAGTATTGAACGTATCAAAGCGGTTCCTACTAGGGACCAAGCATTACGTTTTATGGCAAAAAACGGAGAGAACTATTATCTTTTGAAGCCTGAGGACATTTACTATATACAAGCGGACCTCAGTGAAGTGATATTGCGTTCAAAAAAAGGATTTTCTTACTACACACAAAAAATTTCAGACCTCGAAACACTGTTAGAAGCTTACGATTTTGTGCGTATCCACCGCTCTTATCTGATCAATCTTAACAAGATCAAAGAGATGGATACGATTGAACAAAGCAAACTCCGGTTCAGTTTTGTAGATATCGCCGATCAGATCGAATCCAGCAAAGACGGGGCCAAACTATTCAGGAATAGATTTTCCGGCTGAAATATCCTCTTTGTAGGATTTTGCTTACATATTTTTTCATACAGACATAGTTCCACTTGTAGTTTCAAATCCCATAGGGATTGGTTCATAAT
>JACXUO010000060.1 GCA_014763885.1 Campylobacterales bacterium | reverse complement strand
ACAGCTCTCGTTCATCAATTCTCATTTTACTCTCCGTTTCTTTCTTCTGAAAGGGTATCGTAAATGAAAATTGCGAACTTTATTTTACACTATCCCTTTAAAATATTAAGAAAGGATTATAATAATCATCTGTTAAATTACTGTTAATTGATTAATATTTTTTATATTTTTACAAAACTTTACAAAACTTTATAAAATTATTTATAATAATTATAAATAAGTAAAATACCAGCAGTCTGTTTTGTAAGCATACTGGAGTACAATTCGCATCTAAAAAAAGGAGTGGATCCCATGGAACAAAAACCAATGATCAGGTATTTTTACGGCTTTTTCGGCGTCTGGATCGCAGCGAGTATCATCCTCTATCTCTACGGCGGTTTGTTTGCCGTCTACCAGGGGACCGTGCTCTCTGTTCTGGAACTTTCATTGTCTTTTGACAATGCCGTCATTAATGCGACCATCCTGGCAACAATGGCAGTTGTCTGGAGAAAAAGATTCCTGATTTGGGGAATGCTGATCGCGGTCTTCGGCGTTCGGTTCGTCTTCCCTATCCTGATCGTCTATTTTTCAACCCCGATGGGGCTTGTGGACTCCTTCAATCTTGCGATCACAAACCCTGACGAATATGAAAAGATCATCGAAAGTTCCCATCATGTCATTATGTCCTTCGGCGGGATGTTTCTGCTGATGCTCTTTTTAAAATTTATCTTCGATGAGAAGAAAGACCTCCACTGGATACAGGCAATCGAAGCCTTTGCCGTCAAGATCTCCAAACGGGGCGATGTCAAAATGATCTTTATCCTCTTTATGATGCTTGGTATCACCTATATGGCGCCCGCAGAGGTGGTGATGGGGGATATGATGGTACAGGTCGACAAGATAGAGATTCTGGCTCCCATGCTCATCGGTATGATCATGTTTTATCTCATAGAGTTTTTCAAAGGCTTTATGGAAACCAAAGAGGAGACAGGCGAAGGAAGCAGTGACTCAAAAGTAACAGAATTAAGCGGCGGCTTTATCTCCTTTATTTATCTTGAAACCATCGATATGTCGTTCTCTCTGGATGGTGTGTTGGGGGCATTTGCCGTCACACAGAATATCGTGATCATCATGCTGGGGCTCGGGATCGGTGCTATGGCGGTACGTTCTCTTACCATCTATATGGTAGAGCGGGATGTCGTGGCAAAATATATCTATCTTGAACACGGTGCAATGTGGTCGATCGGTCTCCTGGCACTCACTATGATCGTTCAGATATTTTATCACCTCCCCGCCATGCTGGTCACCACATTTGCCATCGTACCGATCAGTTTGGCCTTTATCCATTCTATCTATAAAAACAGGGAGTTTTTATTGGATTCCGAACAGTAGGTTTCTCCTGTTTGATCCGCTGAAAGTGTGAAAGAAGCCTGAAAAATTCGTTCTCTTTTCGGTTCACCGCCTGAGAAACTTACATTAGGCTCTCTTGCCAGGAGCTTATCCTTACTCAATGCTAACTCTATCTTCATCATAGAAGAATATCACCTTAATATAGATAAAAAGGTGAGACAAAATAAAGGCTATGCATATTGATGATTATGCTACAATGAGAAAAAAGGAGTCACCATGATCAAAGAGATTATCTATACCGGACTGGGCGGTGCTGTCCTGCTCAAAGAGCGTGTCGATGAAGAGATCAAAAAGCTTGAGGAGAAAGGCAAACTCAGCAAAGAGGACGCCGACAAATTCCTGGAGAAGCTGCAGACACGCGGCGAAGAGGAGGAGGAGAAACTCAAAAGCAGGATCAAAGAGGCCCTCAAAGAGGTGATCGATGAGATGGGGCTGGCAACCAAAGCAGACATCGAGGCACTGAAGAAAGAAAAATAGTGCGCTACAGACTCTACTCTCCTCTGAGAATATGGCACGTCTTCAAGGTGCTGCTCACCCTATATATGCTGATACGCAAGCGTGAAAAATTTCTGGGCCTTTCGTCCCTGAGCCCCCAGGCGCTTGTAGAGACGATCACCCACCTTGGTGCAAGTTTCATCAAACTTGCACAGGTGCTTGCCACCCGCAACGACTTTTTCCCGGCACCCTATCTTGAGGGGCTCAAAACCCTCCATGACGAACTTCCTCCGATGGAGCAGGCGGCCATGGAGCGTGTCTTCGGGCGTGCATTCGAGACAAACCCCTTTACGGCATTCGACAATACACCGATCGCCTCTGCCTCCATCGGACAGGTACATGAGGCATGGCTGGACGGGGATACCCGGGTAGCCGTCAAACTGAGACGCGAGGGGATCGAACAGCAGGTAAAGGCGGATATCCGTATCCTCACGGCATTCAACAGACTCTTCCGGCCGCTCTTTTCTCACTATACCAAACACTCGATCGAAGCGGTGATCACGGAGTTCTCCACCATGATCTTCAAGGAGGTGAGCCTCAGCCAGGAGAGGGCCAACCTGACAAAATTTGCCCAGATGTATGAAGGGATGGGTGTACGCTTTCCCGCCCCATATGAAAAGTTTTCAAGTGACGATGCTCTGGTGATGAGCTTTGAGGAGGGGTTTCGCTTCGATAACAAACACGCGCTTGAAGCCCACCAGATCGATATACGCCCTATCATCGATACCCTTGTCTCCTTCTACACCGAACAGATGCTGGTCAAAGGCTTCTTTCATGCGGACCCGCATCCGGGGAACCTGCTGATCTCCAAAGAGGGGGAGCTGATACTGCTTGATTTCGGGATGGTCAAACGTGTCCCCAATGAGACGCGCGTGGCGATCATCGAACTGCTCAAGGCAGCCAACGAGGAAGATTATGAACGTTTCGTCAATGCCAGCAAACGCTTGGGAACGGTCGCCTATGACGCGCCGGTGACAGAGCTGGCGGAGTTTACCGAAAGCATGTTCGAGATCTTCAACAACGATGCGCTTGACAGTGCCAGCATGCAGCTGCTGGCTTTTGAAGTATTGGAAAAGACACGAAACCTCCCCTTCAAGCTGCCCCAGGAGGCCATCTATATCCTGAGAGTCAGTGCGATCATCGAGGGGCTGGGAACGACCTACATCGAAAATTTCAACGGTATCAAGGATATCCTTCCCATTTTGCAAAAGAACATCCCCCGAGCCCTGGGTGCCAAAGAGAGCATCCTTGAAACCCTGATCGATGAGTTCAGGCAATTGCCGCTTGATATCAAGGCGTTCAGGGAGACCATCTACAAGATCAGCGAAGAGAGCCTGAGCGTGGAACTCTCCAAGCGGCAGCTGGAGGTGATCGAGGAGAAGCTCTCATCGAGGGTCTCCTCCCTCTCGGTCACCATCGGCCTGATGCTGGCTGCGATCTTTCTACTCCTCTATGACAAAAGCTGCGACACTGCTGCCCTGTTCCTCTTTGGTGCAGGAGTGCTGCGCCTGGTGTTCATCAGGGGGAGCCGATAGAGGGAGTCAAAACGCCTTTGTCTCTTATAGACTCAGCGCCTTGTAGACACAGCTCTCAAGGGAAGTGTTATCGGCGATAAGAGGTTCGATATACTCAGGGAAATATTTTGCGGTGGTCCTGCCGATACTGATCGCCGTAAAACTCTTGTCCCATTCGACATTTTTCAAAAAACATTCGATCGTAGAGGGGGAAGAGAAGATGATGATAGACCCTGAGGGGAGTTTGATCTTCTCCTCATAATCTTTGCATACTGTCCGGTAGACCGCGATATAATCACACGCGATATGGTGCTCTTCCATGATCGACATAAGGTTGGAGACGATTCTCTCTGCACCGATATAGGCGACTCTTTTACCCTTCAAATGCTCCAGAAGCTCATAGGCAAACTCATCACCGTGCTTCTCTTTCCCGACAAAAGCGATTTTGCCCTTCAGGTCTTTGACCTGTTTTGCCGTCTGTGTCGAAATCGTATATGTGGGGATCTTTCTCCACTCAGAGGTCAGGCTGTCGCAGTATTTCACCCCGTTTTTGGAAGTGAATATCAGTGCATCGTAGGGAGTCAGATCTATCGCCTGCTCTATCACTCTTGTCTCGATGAGGGGAAGGTTTTTGGCATGTTTCACCCTTTTGTCGCTGAGGGTATAGATATTTTTGCGGTAACTTTTGAACGCGTAGGAGATGTTCTTGATCCTCTGCTTGATCGGAGAAAAGAGATTACACTCCGAGGAGATGACGATATTGGAATCTTCGTCTCTGAAAAAACCGATATTCTGCTTTGAGAGTTCATAGGTGAGCTTGATCAGTTCGTTGTAGGTCGTCTCTTTGTTGTACCGGCTGTCAACGATAAACTTGTTTTGGTATTTGTCATACTCATAGTAAAGCAAATTGAGCTTCTTTGATATCTCTGACAAATCTTTTACCGAACTTTTTGAAAACATCTTCCATCTCTCCTCTATCATATCCAAATCACTACCAATAATTTCGCAAGAGTATAGCCTAATATCGTTAACAGCTTATAGCGCTTTCCTCTTATTTTCAGGGATTGAGGCAGGAGAGAGTAAAAAATATAGAGGGCTTATGCGATAGAAGAGAATTTTTCTTCTATCGCATGGTGCATTTCGAGTCTCACTGTCCTGCAACGGCACCGGCAAACTCTTCGATGAGTTTCTCCGGTTCGCTCTGCAGGCGCTGCCGTACCATCTGCGAAAAGCCGTCGGGGTAGATCTCAAACTCTTGACGCTTCATAGATTCGATGACACATTTGGCGATCTCTTCGGGTTTCGCTTTTGGCATCGGAAAACCTTCTGTCATCCTCGTCTCGATCGGCCCCGGCAGCACTTCATACACTTCACCGCCAAAAACTGCGAACTCCGCCCTGAGGGCCTGCGTAAAGGAGTGCAGCGCGCTTTTTGAGAGCACATAGTTCGCCATCAGCGGAAAGTTGACCAGAGCCAGTACCGAAGTAACATTGACCACTGTACCTTTGGACGCTTTCAGCTTCTCAAAGAACGCCTCGGTGAGATTGACCGTACCCTTCAGGTTGACCTCTATATCCGTGAAACTGTCATCAAAGAGCCTGCTGTTCGTGTTGACCCCTGCGTTGTTGACCAGCAGGTCAAGTCTCTCTATCTTTGAGGCCGCATTGCTGATGGAGTCTCTGTCGGTGATATCCAGCTCGATCGTTTCGATGACGGGGCTGAGCGCTTTGAGCGCTTCGAGACTCTTTATATCCCGTGCGGCACAATAGACCTTCTCGGGTTCCTCTTGTAAAATTTCGCGAACAAATGCCTGTCCGAGCCCGCCGTTTGCTCCGGTGATCAATACTGTTCTATTTTTCATGTTCATCCTTTTGAAGATTGTGATATACTTTGTCCAAAAGCGCCATCAGCGTCGCTTTCTCCTCCTGGCTGAAACCGGCAGTCATATTTTCGTTATGCCTGCCTGAAAGGGGTGCCACTGCTTCTGCGAGGGCGACCGACTTCTCTGTGGCAGACAGCTTTACTGCCCGCCTGTCATCGGCATCCGCTTCCCTTCTGATGTACTCTTTTTCGATGAGCTTGTCGATCATCCGAGTCAGGTTTCCCTGATCCTTATAGGTAGAGTCGGCCAACGCTTTCTGGCTGATCCCGCCCTGCTCGACCACGCGGAACAGGACAGACCACTGTTCAGGGGATATCCCGTACTTTTTGATCATCTGGTTGAAACGGTTCTTAGAAGCGAGCGCTGTCCTGTTCAGGACAAACCCCAACGACTGGTCCATATTAAATTGCATGAGTGGCTCCTTACAGAATGGATTATAGTTGTTTTAACAATAAATGTCAAGACAACTATATAGAAGAGGAGTCAAATTTTTATAAACAGTCAAATTTATACTATGATCTACTGCCTGGCGATGCTATAATAGGAAAATTGCCAAAATGCATTTTAATCTCTTTGAAGGAGTATCCAATGAAATATCTATGGCTCATACTCATCGCCGCACTCACCGGTTGTGTAGAAACACCAAAACATGTTGCGCCTCTTAAGCAATTTGAGCTTGACCGCTACCTAGGTACCTGGTATGAGATCGCACGGCTTGACCACTCTTTTGAGCGCGGGCTTGAGCAGATCACTGCAACCTACTCACTGCGTGAAAACGGCGCTCTCAAGGTCATAAACCGGGGATTTGACACACGAAACAAAAGGTGGAAAGAGGCAGAAGGCAAAGCCTATTTTGCAGAGAATTCCGATATCGGTTTTCTGAAGGTCTCCTTTTTCGGGCCATTTTACGGCTCCTATATCGTCATGGATACCGACTACGAGAGTTATACAATGATCAGCGGACCCAACCACTCCTACTTCTGGATACTTTCACGTACCCCGCAGCTCGATCCCCAGATCCAGTCACGTCTGATCAAAAAGGCCAAGGAGGCAGGCTTTGAGACCGACAAGCTGATCTTTGTAGACCATAGCCAAACTGCTCAACAATATACCAAAGAGGACTAAGGAACGATCAACTGGCAACATCTGACTACCAAACAGCCACTTTATTTTATAAAATGAATGGACAAAAGGGGAAGGAGACAAGATGAACCATGTACGAGTGAAAACTTTCTTTGAAACGCTGGATGAAGAGGTTACCCTTGATGACCTTAAGAGTATCTATGCAGAACAGGTACACTTTAAAAATCCGTTTTATGAACTTGATGATATAGCGGCACTCTATCGTTTTTTTCGGCAGCTCTATCAAGACATTGATGATCCGACACTTCTCATCACCGAATCTGTCAGTGAGGGGGAGATCATTTATCTCAATTGGATATTCCGCTTCTCTTTTCATGAGAATCAGGAGAGATTCAGCATCGATGGAGTGAGCCGTATGTGCTTTGATGAGAGAGGAAAGATCTTTGAACATACTGACTATTGGGATGTAGGAGAGAATATCTATGAAACCTTTCCCCTGCTTGGCACGCTCATACGATGGGTAAAAAAGAGGATAAGGGGATAGAGAACAGATTAATTGCCTGAGAGAAAGAGTTATGCTAGACTATATCCTATAGATGCAGGGATAGATAACAGAAAGGCAAATAGATGTTTAAAAAATTTTTTATACTACTGATGATGCTGACGTTCGCAGCAGCGGGAAAGGAGACAACCATGCAATCGATCTATGATTTCAAAGTAAAAACCATTGAAGGGGAAGAGACAACACTCGCACCCTACAGAGGCAAAGTGATGCTGATCGTCAATGTCGCAAGTAAATGCGGCTATACCCCGCAGTATGACGGACTGCAGGCACTCTATGAAAAATATCAAGAGAAGGGTCTGGTCATACTCGGTTTCCCCTGCAACCAGTTTACTAACCAGGAACCCGGTACGGAAGAGGAGATAGAGAACTTCTGCCGTGTCAACTTCGGCGTGACCTTCCCGATGTTTTCCAAGATAGAGGTAAACGGAGAGAATACACACCTTCTCTATGCCTATCTCAAGTCCGAACAGCCCGGTATACTGGGCACCGAAGCGATCAAATGGAACTTCACTAAATTCCTGGTAGACAAGCAGGGGAACGTCATCGCACGGTTTGGCTCTTCGACCAAACCCAAAGAGCTTGAAGAGGAGATCGAAAAACTGCTCAAACAATAAGAGGAGGCAGAGGATGAAAATAGCCATCACCGGAGCAAGCGGATTTGTAGGGAGAGCTTTGCAGGAGAGTTTCAGCGATACCATCAGCATTCAAAGAGAGGATGATGAAACAGCGATCCTGGAAAAACTCAAAGGGGTCAATGTCGTCATCAACCTTGCGGGGGCGCCCATCATCAGACGCTGGAGCGACCCCTATAAAAAAGTGCTCAGAGAGAGCCGTATCGATACCACCGACCGGCTCGTCTCGGCGATCAATCAAAGCGAGGTCAAATACTTCATCTCCAC
>JACXUO010000059.1 GCA_014763885.1 Campylobacterales bacterium | reverse complement strand
AAAAAAATGCAAGTAGCTGTCGCTATCATTCACTTCCTTTAAATGCTTGACTTTTAGTTGATCAAGAGATTATGAATTACTTTGAAAGGCAGAGTTTGCCATAAAAAGTAATTCACTCCATTAAAGAAACTCCACTATAATTCCTAACAATAATTTTCATAATAGCAAGGAATATAAATTCATGGTACAAACGATACAGAGTGATATTATCGATGCACTGAAGTCACAGCTCAATGAACACCCGGTCTATAAAGCAGTGGAAACGATAGAGGATCTGAGATGTTTTATGGAGCATCATGTCTTTTCCGTATGGGATTTTATGTCACTGGTGAAGTACCTGCAGGCAGTGATCGCCCCGAGCCGCTCCCCGTGGGTGCCGCCCAGCGAGCCAGACCTGTGCCGTTTTATCAATGAACTGGTTTTGGAAGAGGAAGCTGACGAGATGCCTGATGGCAAAAGCTTTTTGAGCCATTTTGAGATCTACTTGCTTGCGATGGAAGAGATCGGTGCGGATACCAGCAGGATCAGGAGATTTGTGGATACCGTAAAGAGCAGGGGGATCGAAGAAGCGTTGTGTCTGCCGGATATCCCCGAAGCAAGCAGAGCATTCACAACGACCACTTTCGGTTTTATCAGTGAAAATGGTCCGCACAAGGCTGCTGCCGCTTTGGCGCTGGGCAGGGAACATATCATCCCTGTGATGTTCAAAGGGATACTCAAAAACATGCGTATCAGCAAAAAACAGGCACCGATGTTTCACTACTATCTGGAGAGACATATCCATCTGGATGAAGGGTTCCACGGTCCCCTTTCTCTGAGACTTTTGAACAAGCTTTGCGAAGAGGATACTCAGAGAGTAGAAGAGGCAGCGGATGCGGCGAAACTGGCTGTCACTGCACGGATTGCATTTTGGGACGGTGTGTTAAAAGAGATGCAAAGGGTTAAAATATCGGTTTAACCCGAACCTCCCTTTCCTTCTTTAGAAATCTTTTTAGACGATAAAATATATGAGTTTGTTCATTAAGCTTAAATATAAGGAATGCCTTTTATAATAGGTATTCATTATATCTAGGAGGAAAGAATGAAAAAAGTTTTGGCGATAGGTGTTTTAACTACTACGTTGATGTTTTGGAGCAAATGTTTCAAAAGCTGAACAGGTGATCACAATGCAGGGGCTTGAGTCGGCAATGGGAATGATCCAAAAAGGATTCCTGCGTGACAATCCGGCGATAATGAAATTGGGTGTAGAGAGTTTGAAAGAAAAGCTGGTAAGCATCAACTCATTTGTTATTGAAAAGTCTGTCATGGATGGTGAGAACTTTGATGCGAAACAATATGCTCAAAAAGAGGTGAAGAACATCACAATTCTTGCTGACAAAATGTTGCAAGATTTTGAAGCGGGAGATAAGGCTTCCGCGAGAGAGACATATGACAAAACGTTGAGCCAATGTATGGCCTGTCATACTACGATTAGAAAGTAGTACTTCACATACCCAAACGGGTATGTGTCAGCTTTTATATCTCATGGGAAAATGATTCACCCATAAGTTCAAAATCCAAATACTTTTCAACGATCTCTTCAGCCTCACGCATAGAGATAAGTGAGTAGGCAAGGGTACCCTCTTTTGGCTCTCTGCTATAGATATCGTTGATAACCTCGATATATTCGGCCTTGAGATAAGGTGTGATGGATACGATATCCCTCTCGACATCAGCGATATAGGCATTTACATCACCTCCATATTCCGCTTGAAGATCATCTTTGTCTATATCTTCGGCAGATTCTACCATCTGACGGAAGATAAAGTCTTCGAAGTTCTTGGCATAGTACTCGGTATCATCCATCTCATCCCATATCTCTACGACCGGGGCTTCCCCTTCGACTTTAACATTGTCATAAAAAGCGTAGTAGTTGCCTTCGAGTGTTTTGGCAAAGGGAATGAAGTGGTGTGTTTCCACATCCCAGAATGGAGGAGTTTCAAAGTTCAACATCGCTTCCGGGGTAAGCAGTGACATTTGTGCCTCCCCTGAGTGCAAAAGGGCAGGAGGGTTCTCACGGAGAGTAGGATAGACGGTATCGACCCAGTTCTCGCCCTCGTTCAGTCCTCCTTCAAAGCCTCTCATATAGTTGAGCATTCCGTCATCCCAGAGTCTTTTAAAGTACTCCGGGAACGAAAAGTGATGTTTTTCTTCTATCTGTTTCAATGTGACCATATAGAAATTCCTTCCATAAAAAAGTATAATTCCCAAAAGGATAATGCATGAAACTTAAAAAAGGCATATACAGGCACTACAAAGGCAATGAATACGAGGTGGAAGGTACTGCACGACACTCTGAGACAGAAGAGTGGATGGTCATCTACCGTACATGTTACGGCGATAAGAGTTTGTGGGTACGGCCTTATGATATGTTTGTTGGGAAAGTAGAGGTAGAGGGGAAAATGGTTGACCGTTTTGCTTATGTAGGCGATTAGATCCCTTCCATTCTCCTGGCTTCAAAACTTACCAGCTCTCCCTCTTCAAAGCGAAAAGAAATTTCGATAGGACGGCAGCATACTTCACAGTCCTCGATATAGTCGCTCACCTCTTCACTGGGGTCAAGCACCATTGAGATCTGCTGCCAGCAGTAGGGACAGGTAAAAAAGTGTTCCATTACTTTCCCTTTTTTCTAAATAGATTTGTAAGCCACTCAGGCAGGATACAGAAGTTGTCACAGTTGCCTTTTTTTTCACACCGGGTGATACGGATGTTCCTGATGAGGAGTATCATAAAGCCTAGGGCAATGAGAAGTTGTATAGAGCCTGCAAGCCATTGGTGGGAGAGAAGGCTCTGGATCGCCAGGACCAGCATCACTAGGGTAATAATAAGGCACATTTTTTCTTCTTTTTTGGTGTGATTGTACCGTTTTGCTATGCAAAAAGTGAAGCGTTTAAAGTGAATAGTGAATAGTTTTGGTTTGCTTTTACAAAAAGTATTTATGTAATTAAAATATAGGGTACCGTATACTTTCGTAATTTGTATAAAAGGATAGAGTCATGTCAGCAATCATCAAACACTTTAAAACACTTACGCAGATCCCGCACTGCAGCAAGGAAGCGGATAAACTGATGGAGTTTCTGGTTGATTTTGGAAAGCAAAGAGGGTATGATGTAGAGGTAGATGATGCTAAAAACATTCTGATCCGTAAAGGTTCGCCAAAACTCTGCCTGCAGGCACATTATGACATGGTCTGTATGGGGAAAGCACCCAAGATAGAAACCTATGAAGAGAATGGTCTGATGAAAGCCAAAGATTCTTCGCTTGGTGCAGATAACGGGATGGCGATCGCGATGATGATGGTGTTGATGGATGAAGGTGAGGAACTGGAGTTTTTGATCACTGCGGATGAGGAGGTCGGACTGATCGGAGCCAATGCATTGGCTTTTGATCTGAAAAGCAGCGTCATGCTTAATGTTGATACGGAAGAAGAGGCAGAAGTCTATATCGGGTGTGCAGGCGGTGTGGACATCACTGCATCAAAACAGGATGCGTATATAGATGGCATGGGAGAGTGCTATGAAGTAGCGGTCAAGGGTTTGGCGGGAGGACATTCCGGTGTGGATATCGATAAGGGGATCCCTTCAGCGATCAAGGTTTTGGGTGAGTATCTGCATCAAGAGGGTGTGACCCAGCTGGTCAGTCTATATGCAGGCGAACGCCGCAACTCCATCCCTGCCAATGCTGTAGCGATCGTCTACTCTGAAAAACCGCTTGAAGCGAAAGGGGATGTCAAAACCAGAGTGCTGACAGAAACGCCGAAAGTCCTCAAAGAGGGTGCAAAAGCCCTGGAGTTGATACACGCTTTCAAACATGGGGTACACAGACAAAACAAAGAGCTCGGTATCCCCGATACCAGTATCAACCTGGCGATCATTACTACCGATGAAAAAGGCGGGTTGCTTATAGAGACAAGTGCCCGTGCGATGAGCGCACAGGGGCTCAAAGAGATATCGGATGAGACAGTAAAACTGTTTGAATCGTACGGTTTTGAAGTGAAGCTTGTGGACAAATATCCATCATGGAAGCCCGATGTGACCGAGTTTACCCATTTGGTAAGCGAAGAGATGAAAAAAGTCTTCGGGAAGAGCAAAATGATGGCGATCCATGCCGGGCTTGAGTGCGGAGTGATCGCCGAGAAGTACCCGCAGATGAAATTTGCCTCGATCGGTCCGACGATCCGTTTCCCTCATTCGACCAGAGAAGAGGTGGATTTGAAGTCTGTTGAGAGAACTTTTGAAGTATTGCTCGGAGTGGTAGAGAGGGTCAAATAGCTGGTGGTAAATGGAGAAGCTTCAGACCTTGAAGCTCTCTTTGCTTTTGCAGTACTCTTCGAGAAAACACCCCTCGCATTCGGGCTTGAGTGCTTTGCACCGATACCTTCCGAAGAGTACCATCGCCTGATGCAGTAGATGCAGATCGGTCTTGAATTTCCTGGTAAGATCCTCTTCCGTTTTGACGGCAGTTGTAGCATCACTGAGGCCGAGTCTGTGTGCGACGCGGAATACATGGGTGTCGACAGCCATGAGGTTGGCGCCGGCATATTCGATCATCACGACATTGGCGGTCTTCTGCCCCACGCCGGCGAGCTTGACAAGCTCTTTTTGCTCCAAAGGTACTTCACCCCCGTAGTTCTCGACGACAGATTGCGCCATCTTGATGAGGTTTTTGGCTTTGTTGTTGAAGAACGAGCAGGTGTTGATATAGGACTTTACCTCTTCCAAATCGGCATTGGCAAGGCTTACCGGATCGGGATAAGTCTCGAAAAGGGCAGGGGTGATGAGATTGACACGTTTATCGGTACACTGTGCGGAGAGCATCACTGCTACAAGAAGCTCATAAAGGTTGCGATACTCCAGTTCTGTAACAGAGTCGGGATAGTGTTCCAGGAAGCGTGCCTTGATCGCTTCGATCTCTTTTCGGGTTGCTTTTTTGACTTTGGCCACGTGAATTAAACCTCTTTCTAACAATATTTCAATAAAATAGTATCCAAATTCGATTGAGAAGCATCCATGCATTAATGTATGATTTACCGATCGGGAGTATACTGCCTCTCATATTTAAAACAGAAGGAAGAATCATAATGTTCAAACTCGCTAAAACATCACTTTTGGTTGCTGCTGCAACCCTTTCACTCTCCGCATCCGACCTGCTTTTGACTGTCAACGGGAAAAACATCACGAAGCAGGATGCACAGGTTTTGGTATCAGCCGCTGCTCCCAATGCAAACTATGCTGATCTTAAGCCTGAGGAACAGGAGATGATAAAGGAGAGACTGATCGAAAAAGTCCTTTTCGGCGACCTGGCAAAAAAAGAGGGGATTGAAAATGACCCCGAGTATCAAAAGAGCCTGGAGATGATCAAATCCGAGCTTGCGATCAATATTTGGATGAAAAAACAGCTGGATAATGTCGTTGTAAGTGACAGCGAAGCAAAAGAATTTTATGAAAAAAACAGTGATAAGTTCGTGCAGGAGGCTACGCTCCATGCGAGACATATCCTGGTGGATTCGGAAGAGGATGCACAGAAGATCATCGATACTCTGAAGTCCCTGCAGGGCAAAGCGCTCCAGGAGAAGTTCATCGCGCTGGCAAAAGAAAAATCGACAGGTCCATCTGCCCCTAACGGCGGAGACCTGGGTACCTTTAAAAAGGGGCAGATGGTTCCTACCTTTTCTGAGGCGGTATGGGCGCTTGAAGAGGGCAAGATCACCACAAAACCGGTCAAAACACGTTTCGGCTATCATGTGATCTACCTCGAAAAGAAAAATCCGGAATCAAAGGTTGCCTACAATGATGTAAAACCTCAGATCATCGCTACACTGAAGCAGAAACAGTTCACTGCCAAGATACAGGAGATGGCCAAAGAGCTGAAGAAAAAAGCAACGATCGTTGATCCGGAAAAAAAGAAGAGACTAAATAATCAATAAAAGGAAGAAGAATGAAAAAAAACCTCGTAGGTGCGGGTGTCGCAATACTTATCTCACTATCAGGCCTATCCGCTGATACTTTGAAGAACTCATTGATGTCGGCAGATAAAGACGATACGCCTATGGTAAATCTGGATAATCTGAAGCTGGATAAAAAAGAGAAGCAGAGCAGACCTGACAGTGCCGTAGTGGCTACGATCAACGGTCAGGATATCACCAAAGAGCAGGCAGACCAGTATCTGGCACTGCGAACACAGGGGAGGGCAACAAATTTTGACAAATTGCCCGGTGATGAACAGCGACTGGCTTTGATCAATGAGATGGCAGTTCCCAGCTTGGCGGCAGTGAAAGCACACGAAGAGTTGAATGCCGAAGAAAAAAATGCTGCGATTTCAAGATTTTGGATGCAAAAAAAGCTCTCTACGACAAAAGTCACGGAAGAAGAAGCGAAAAAGGCTTATGACGACCTGATCAAAGCGGTGAAAGAGGCTGCAAAAAAACAGTCAAAAGAAGCGCCCAAACTACCGACATTTGAAGAAGCAAAAAGAGAGATCATGCTGCAGCTGGCACAAGAGAAAATCACCAAAGAACTCTTGAAAAACGGAAAGGTAAAACTCAAATAACCTAAACCCTTTATTTGCAAAAATCGGGTAGAATACGGCGATTAAACTTGATGAAGGAAAGAAATGTCTAGAAGAGTAATGGATGAGATCCCTGCAGGTGTCGTGACAGGTGATAATCTCACGAAACTTTTTCAAATTGCCAAAGAGGAGGGGTTTGCTATCCCCGCAGTGAATGTTGTCAGTACAATGTCTGTCAATGCAGTCATCGAAGCAGCGAAAAAAGTGAACTCTCCAATTATTATACAGTTTTCAAACGGTGGGGCGGCATACTATGCTGGTAAAGGACTTCCATCAGATGAAGCTGCTATCCTGGGAGCGATCTCTGGTGCTCAGCATGTGCATACGGTTGCAAAAGCGTATGGTGTTCCTGTTGTACTGCATACAGACCATGCGGCAAGAAAACTTCTTCCTTGGATTGATGCACTGCTTGATGCAAGTGAAGCACATTTTGAAAAACACGGCATGCCGCTTTACTCTTCACATATGCTTGATCTCTCCGAAGAGCCGCTTGAAGAGAATATCGCAACATGTAAAGCGTACCTTAAACGTATGTCCAAGATGGGTATGACACTTGAGATCGAACTGGGTGTAACCGGTGGTGAAGAGGACGGTGTGGACAATACACATGTCGATAATGCACTTCTTTATACGCAGCCTGAAGAGGTGGCATATGCCTATGAAGAGCTTGGTAAGATATCTGACAAGTTCACGATCGCTGCATCGTTCGGTAATGTGCACGGGGTCTATAAGCCCGGAAATGTCGTATTGACTCCAAAGATCCTCGATAACTCCCAAAAATATATCCAGGAGAAGTTCGGTACTGCTGAAAAGCCGGCAAACTTTGTATTCCACGGTGGATCAGGTTCTGAACTGGAGGATATCCGTGAAGCGATCGGTTACGGGGTGATCAAGATGAATATCGATACAGATACACAGTGGGCTTTCTGGGATGGCGTAAGACATTATGAAGCAGAGTACCATGACTATCTTCAGGGGCAGATCGGAAACCCTGAGGGTGAAGAGAAGCCGAACAAGAACTACTACGATCCCCGTAAATGGTTGAGAAGAGGTGAAGAAAACAAAGCCCGCAAGTTCCACTACTTTCTCACTCATAAGTTTCCTGCTGTCAAGAAGATAGTCTCCTACGGTTCAGCGCAGTCCAATGCGATGTATTCACTCTCGGTACTGGCCAGGATAAAAGGATGGGAGTTTGAGTATTATGTGGATCATATCGCAGAGTATCTGAAGCAAAATCCTCACGGCAATTATAAGGCGGCATTAAATAATGGAATGTTGTTACACGTAGGTCGGGGTGTCCCCACCCCGACAACAGATAAAGAGGTACTTTTTATCGAAGAGGGTGGCAGACAAAAAGAGGCAGAGTATGGTATCCGTATTTTAGCCGATGAGATCATATCCTGGCAACAATCGCAGGGGATAGAAAAGCTCAATATCTTTTTGCCCTCCGGCACCGGATCGACCGCACTTTTTCTACAAAAGCATCTCTCCTCTAACAATGTTTATACGACGCCGTGTGTCGGAGATAGTGAGTATCTCAAAAAGCAGTTTTTAGAGCTGGAAGTAGATGAGCGTAACCATCCGACTATTTTGTCTTTGGAGAAAAAACACCATTTTGGCAAGCTTTATAAAGATAATTATAAAATTTGGCTAAAATTACAACAACAAACGGGAGTGACGTTTGATCTATTATATGATCCTTTAGGATGGAGAGTACTGCTTGCACATCCTGAAATATTAAAAACTCCGATACTTTATATTCACCAAGGCGGTATTTTGGGGAATGAGAGTATGCTTTCAAGATATGAGCGTAAGTATCCAGATATTACGTTTAAATAGAGTTTAATACTACTTTTTTTAGAAAAAAGTAGACAAAAAAGCGTCACGGCTCTCGAAACGCAACGTACTATTTGCAAGTATGCAAATAGCACTGCTTTCAAGGGCATTCACCGCGACATTTATTATTGAGGAATAAAATGAAAATTTTTTACAGTAGTGATGATACATTTGAAGCAAATTTTGCGGAGCTTTTAGAGCGTGGAAAGATGGATATCGAAGGCGTGACAAGTATTGTCAACGGACTTCTAAAAGAGATCAAAGAAGAAGGAAATACAGCACTCAAGGCCCAGATCGCGAAGTTTGACAGATGGGAACCTGAGAGCGATGAAGCGTTGATGGTCTCGACTGAAGATATGGCAAAAGCCTATGATTCGATCGATCCTAAACTTCGTGAGGCACTCCACCTTGCCTATGACCGTATCGAGGCATACCACCAGAAGCTGATGCCGAGTACCTGGATGGATAAGGATAAAACGGGCTCCATCCTCGGTCAAAAAGTGAGCGCTGTAGACAGAGCGGGGCTGTATATCCCAGGCGGCAAGGCAGCGTATCCAAGTTCACTGCTGATGAATGTCATTCCTGCACAGGTGGCAGGCGTAGAGGAGATCATTGTATGTACGCCGACACCCGATAACGAGATCAACGAGCTCCTGCTTGCAGCGTGCCACCTCTGTAAAGTCACAAAGGTATTCAAAGTAGGCGGAGCCTCTGCGATCGGTGCCATGGCATACGGTACAGAGACGATCCCAAAAGTGGACGTGATCACAGGTCCTGGTAATATCTTTGTAGCAACGGCAAAAAAACTGGTTTACGGTGAAGTGAACATTGATATGATCGCAGGTCCGTCTGAGATCGGTATCCTGGCTGATGAGACGGCTAGAGAGGACTATCTTGCGATGGACCTTCTCTCTCAGGCTGAACACGATGAGATGGCAAGTTCGATCCTGATCACGACGGATAGTGAACTGGCGAATAGGGTCAGTGATAAGGTAGAAGAGTTCCTTGGAACACTCTCCCGCGAAGCGATCGCAAGAAAGTCTATCGAAGAGAGGGGAGCGATCATCGTGACTGCTACTATGGAGGAAGCGATCGATCTTATGAATGAGATCGCACCTGAGCACCTCGAAGTAGTGACAAAAGAGCCGATGAGCCTGCTTGAGAGTATCAAACATGCCGGAGCGATCTTCCTTGGTGAGAATACACCGGAACCAGTGGGTGATTATATCGCAGGACCGAACCACACACTTCCTACAGGCGGTACAGCGAAGTTCTATTCTCCACTGAGCGTAGAGCACTTCATCAAAAAGTCATCGATCATCTCTATGAGCAAAGAGGGGATCAATGCGATCGGTGAAGCATGCGCGATGATCGCCAATACTGAGGG
>JACXUO010000058.1 GCA_014763885.1 Campylobacterales bacterium | reverse complement strand
GGTCAGGGCGCATTACCACGTACAACGTGGTAACGAAATCAAAACATTGATGTATATTTTACACCGAATAGTAGGTCGCTTCTTTGTGATGCACGATCAATGCCGTCGTACTCTGCTCAGGTACGATCTGGAAGGTCTCGCTCAGCTCGATCCCGTACTCTTCGGGCTTGAGCAGGTCAAAGAGCTGGCGACTCTGCTCAAGGTCGGGACATGCCGGGTAGCCGAATGAGTAACGTGCCCCCTGATAGCGGTTCATACGCACATCCCTCAGTGTCGCTCCCTCATCTTCCCTGAGGATATCCAGGTCCATACGTATCTGCTTGTGCACCACCTCGGCCAGGGCTTCGGCAAGCTCTACAGAGAGACCATGGACAAGGTTGTACTCCAGGTACTTGCCTGCATCATAGAGCTCTTTCTCGTAGGCACTGAACTTCGCCCCGGCACTCACACAGCTAAGTGCGATCACATCGTGTCTCTCATGCGAAAAGAAATCGCTGAGCGCACGGTGAGGCTGTCTGCCTTGTCTTGGGAAACTGAACTGCGTTACGGCTCTCCCCACCACTTCATGCAGCGGCTCTCGATTGGCATTGGCATCGACATTCCATCCCTCACTCTCATCAAAGATCAGCAGCTCCTGGTCGTTGCTTCTGCACGGGTAGTAGCCGTAGATGATCGTCGGATCAAAGAGATCTTTCTCTTTAAACTCGCGCTTCAAACGCTCATATGCCGGTATCACCGTCTCATCCAGAAGCTTCTGGTACGCCTCTTTGGTCATCCCTTTTGACTTATATCCCCAGTGCATCTTGAATACCGAACGTCTGTTGACCCACTCATAGACCATATCGATATCAAGATCCTCTTTGGTGAGTACACGTCTCCCCCAGAACGGCGGTGTCGGTATCTCTACACGTTCAGGCATTTTGATCTCTTCGAAAGGCGGGATCACCACCTCTTTCTTGACCTTCTCCTTACGCTCCACCATATCCCCAGCAAGCCTTGTATCAAGTCCCACACTCGGGTCTTCATTGTACTTTTCGATACGGCTCATCGCGATAACACCGTCAAAGGCATCACGACAGTAGAAGATCGGCCCCTTGTAGACAGGACGGCAGAAGTCATCCACAAATCCGCGAGTCAATGCGGCACCCCCCAGCAATACCGGGATCTCGATCCCCTGTTCAGCCATCGCTTCGAGATTCTCTTTCATCACACCCGTTGACTTCACCAGCAGTCCGCTCATACCGATCGCCTGAACCTTGTGCTCTTTCATCACATCAAGGTACTCCTGAAGCTCTGTTTTGATACCGACATTGATCACCTTGAAACCGTTGTTCGACAGAATGATATCCACCAGGTTCTTACCGACATCATGCACGTCGCCCTTGACCGTACCGATCACCAAAGTGGTATCGGTCTCTTTCTCCTGTTTTGTCAGATAGGGGTTGAGATAGTCCACGGTTTTTTTCATCGTCTCCGCTGATTGAAGTACGAACGGCAGCTGCATCTGCCCGCTCCCAAAGAGCTCGCCCACCACCTTCATCGCATCGATCAGGATCTCATTGACGATCCTGTCCGGATGGATCTCATGGCGCACCTCTTCAACCAGCGGGATCATACGCTCTTTGTCACCCTCCATCAACAGGTGTGCGATCTTCTCCTCGGAGTTCATTGCCTCGTAGGCTTCATCTGTCCCGTCATTCTCGACACTTTTGTCAGAGAAATGCTCAATAAACTTGAAAAGCGAGTTGTCATCCGGGCGGAAAAGAAGCTCTTCGCACACTTCCCTGTCCTCGTCGCTCATCTTTGCCAGCGGTACGATATGCTTGACATTGATGATCACCGAAGTCATCCCTGCCTGGATACAGTGGTGCAGAAAGACTGAGTTGAGGAAGACGCGCGCATTGGCGCTCAGACCGAATGAAATATTGGAAAGCCCCAGCGTAGAGCCCACTTCGGGGTGTCTTTTGTGCAGCTCCCGGATCGCCTCGAGTGTCTGTATCGCCGCATCACGGTACTCAAGGTCACCAGAGCCGACCGTAAAGGTCAGCATATCAAAGATCAGGTTGCTTGGATTGATACCGTGACGGTTCACACAAAGGTCATACAGCCTTTCGGCGATACGGAGCTTATCCTCCGTCGTCTTTGCCATCCCCTTCTCATCGATCGTCAGACAGACCAGTGCGGCACCATACTTTTTCGCCAGCTGGCAGATCGCATCGAGTTTCTCTTCACCGTCTTCGAGGTTGACCGAGTTGATGATCGGCTTGCCGCCGATACACTTGAGCCCCGCTTCCATCGTCGGGACTTTCGTCGCATCCAGCATCAGCGGGATCGGTATCTTCTGGTTATAGAGCTTCATCACTTCTGCCATATCTGCTGTACCGTCACGCCCCGCAAACTCGACATTCACATCCAGACAGTGCGCTCCGTCACGTACCTGTGCCTGGCCCACAGTTAATGTACCTTCATAATCACCCGCAATGATCAGTTCCCTGAAGGCTTTCGAACCCGTGGCATTGCTTCTTTCTCCGATCAGCAGAGGTGCCGGCTCCTGGAAGAGTTCTGTGGTATTAAAGAGTGAGGCAATGGATGGCTTGATAGATCCGCTGGATGCTTTTGGCTTCAGCCCCTGCACTGCTTTTTTCAGTGCCTGGATATGCTGTGGCGTCGTACCGCAGCATCCGCCCAGGAAGCTTACCCCGTCAAACTCGGTAAATTCAAGCTGCTTCTGGGTGAACTCATCAGGCCCCATCGGATAGTAGGTATACCCTCCCCTGTTTTGCGGCAAGCCGGCATTGGAGTGCACAGAGATAGGGAAACTGCAGAGTTCACTCAAGGTTTTGAGATGTTTTTTCACCTGGTCCGGTCCCGTCCCGCAGTTGAACCCGAGGGAGAGAATATCAAAAGGCTCAAGGATCGTCACGATCGTCGTCGCATCCGTACCGATCAGCATCGTACCGCTCAGCTCGATCGTCACGGAGACCATGACAGGGAGCCTGATGCCCCTCTCAGCATTGGCAGCCTCACACCCGTGAAGCGCTGCTTTGATCTGGAGCGGATCCTGGCAGGTCTCCAGCAGGAAGACATCACATCCCCCGTCTATCAAGCCAAGTGCAACCTCCTTGTACCCTGCATACATCTCGTCATAGTGAATATGTCCAAGTGAAGGAAGTTTTGTCCCCGGGCCTATAGAACCGAGTACAAACCTCGGTTCAGCCTCCGTACTGTACTCGTCACAAATCTCTTTTACGAGTGCGGCACCTTTTTTGGAGAGTTCATAGGCACGTTCACCCATACCATACTCATCCAGTACCCATGGCATCGTACCAAACGTATTGGTCTTGATCATATCCGCACCGGCCATCGCATAGCGCTTGTGGATACGTTTGATCAGATCAGGAGCCGTATCGATCAGGAGCTCGTTACACCCCTCCTGCAGATTACCCTTGTCATCGATCCAGGCTTCATCCGGGATATTAAGATCCTGTATCTGTGTCCCCATCGCACCATCGATGATCAAAATGCGTTCATTTAAAATTGATTTTATTGTTTCAACTGTAGACAAAAAACTTTCCTTCTGAGGAGCTAGTGACATAGCTTCTAGAGATTATTGCGTATTGTAGCGAAGGTTGCAAAAAAATCCTCTGATTTCACACACACATAAGTATAAGATGGTATCATTAAACTATTAAATTTAAAAAAGTGAATTGTGTAAGAGGCGGGAGATACGAAGTCATAGAAGGATCATAGATCATCACAGCACTGCTTATGATTATCTCACTGAAATATCACTTTCTATTCGCACTCTCTTGTTACAATGACCATTTATCAGGAGCTTATCATATGGGTCGAACTATCAAAAACATAAAAACGGGGAAAGAGATCACCAAACCTGATCCGATTGACGAGGAGGTACCGTTTGACGGTGGCGTCATGATCACAGAGACAGACCCTGCCGGGATCATCACTTATGCCAACCGCAAATTCAGAGAGTTGACAGGCTATACAAAAGAGGAGCTGATCGGTTCCCCTCACAATATCAACAGACATCCCGACATGCCAAAAGCTGCTTTCAAAGGAATGTGGGAGACGATCAAACAGGGGAACTACTGGGAAGGTTTTGTAAAAAACATGACAAACGAGGGCAAATACTACCTTGTTGTGGTATGGATCAAACCCAAGTTTGACGAGGATGGCAATATCATCGGTTATATCGCAGGAAGAAAGATACCTGATCCGGACTTGATGCAAAGAGCACTGGACCAATACAAAGTGATGAAACACGATGAGTAGGAGATGAATGGCCCAGAGCCATTCATAGATAAAAATTTAGAGAGACTCTTTCGCTTTTTGAAGTGCAGTGATCACTGCATCGATATTCTCTTTGGGAAGGTGTACCTTCCAATCAGGCTCTTCAGCATTTGCCTGAAGCGAAATCCCGATACTGGCTACGCTTGCGCTCCCCTCGCCATAGGGCTCTTCAACCACTGTTACTGTGATCTTTCCATTGTTGGTACCGCCCAGGCTCATCTCTTCTACCATTGTCACTTTCCCGCTCATGGAGTTCTCCTCTTCTCATCAATGCACTCTCCTTTGTCAGGAGCTAAGCCCCTGACAAATTCCTCTCACTGAAGCTTCACCTGTCGGTTCAGATTCACCTCTTTCCTATCAAACCATTATATCAACTTTTTCTTTTTAAAAGTCCGGAGATTTTCGCCTGCATCTTCAGCCAGAGTTTATGGTCGATCGCAGGGAACCCGGCATAGGTATTACCTCCCTCAAGCGACTTCGTCACACCGCTCTTTCCTGCAATCGTACTGAAGTCACCGATATGCAGATGTCCTGCCGATGCACTCTGCCCGCCCATAACCACATTGCGTCCGGTGGTTGTCGAACCGGCCAACCCCACCTGGGAAGCAAGTAGAGAATGTTCACCGACTTCACAGTTGTGTGCGATCTGGATAAGGTTATCCAGCTTGCTCCCTCTTCTTATCACCGTAGAACCGAACACTGCTCTGTCTATCGCACAGTTAGCCCCTATCTCTACCTCATCTTCGATGATCACATTCCCGTTTTGATAGATCTTGATGTGTTCTCCCGTTCTTGTATGCGCAAAGCCATAGCCGTCACTCCCTATCACCGTTCCGCTGTGTATGATGCACCCATTCCCCAGCTTGGTATGGTGATAGAGTGTGACATTGGGGTGGATGAGTGTATTTGAACCTATTGTAACGTTGTCCCCGATATAGCATCCTGCCATGATCGTCACATTTTCACCAAGCATCACATTTTTCCCGAATCTTACGCTTGCATCGATATCACACCCCTTACCTGCATTAGGAGCTTCGCTCTTTGTTGTCAGCTTGTGGGCAAAAAACGCTGAGGCCAGTGCCAGCTTCAGGTAAGGTTCATCTGTGAGCAGCGCGATTGTTGTTTCGGGCAACAGCGCTGCGTGTTCTTTCGAGATCAATACGGCAGCTGCCTTCGTATGAGGAAGCTGCGAGGCATATTTTTTGTCATTGAAAAAGCTGATCTGGGAAGGGGTAGCTTCACTCAATGTATGAAGGCCTGTAATGTCAAGATCTTTTCCGTGATATTCAACGCCTATCGTTTGGGTAATCTGGGAGAGTTTATAGGTCATCAGTGAATCCTTTCGATTTCAATATTTTTCGTTTGTACTTTTTTTGAGGAGGTAATACATGGTTAAAGTTTAAGAACAGGAACAAACTGATTAAGTTTATATCAGCGATATATGCACCCCAAGGGCACTTCCTCCCTTCGGTCAGGGCGTATTCCCAACAAGACGTCGGGAACGAGAGTGAAGCGCAGGAAAGTAAAAGTTACTTAACGTTCGATGGCTACCACACCGCCACGTACCACCTCGATCGGATTGTAACGTTCTGTTGCCTCGATAAAGTGCTTGATGCGGCATGGTTCATCTGCTACCATGGCGATCACCATTTCTATGCCCACATTGACAATACCACCGTTATATGCACTGCAAAGCGCAGAGATATCGCTCAGATTTTCCGCGATAGGGAACTTGACCAGCACCATCTCTTTCTCAACCATCTCTTCATGCTCAATTACCTTGTAGACAGGAATGAGTTTGTGCAACTGTTTGGTGATCTGTTCCATCACACGTGAACTTCCCTGTGTCTCGATCGTGATATGAGACATCTCACTGTTCGGAATAGGCGCAACAGTCAATGAAGAGATGTTATACCCACGTGCAGCAAAGAGTGAAGTGACACGTGCAAGTACCGAACTTTCGTTCATTACGATAACTGAAATGACACGTCTTTCATTATCTATACTCATTACTTCTCTCCTTTATTATCTTCGCTCTTATTCGGCAGCATCATATTGAAGAGTGCTCCCCCTGCCGGTACCATAGGAAGTACATTCTCAAAACGGCTGATCGCAACATTCATGAAACATACCTGGTCTTTTTCGATCGCATCTTTCAATGCCGCATCAAACTCCTCTTTGGTCGTAACATCATATCCGATGCCGCCGCATGCTTCAGCCAACTTCTTAAAGTTTGGTTGGAAAGAGAGATCGGTTTCGGAAAAACGTTTCTCGTAGAAGAAACTCTGCCACTGTCGTACCATTCCGAGGAACTGGTTGTTCAAGATCACATTGATGACCGGCGTTTTGTACTCTGCCGCAGTCACAAGCTCCTGCATATTCATCAGGATCGATCCGTCACCTGTGATGTTGATAACGGTCTTTTCAGGGCAAGCTACTTTTGCACCGATCGCTGCCGGGAAACCAAATCCCATTGTTCCAAGACCGCCGGAGTTGATCCACTGACGCGGCCTGTCAAACGGATAATGTTGCGCAGCCCACATCTGGTGCTGGCCAACATCGGAGGTGATGATCGCCTGCTCACCGACCAGTTCGCCGATCCGCTCGATCACCCACTGAGGCTTGATCTCCTTGTCGCTGTCCACAAAGGATTGCGGATGGAGTTCATCATAACGTCGGAGTATCTCTCTCCATGCCTGGTAACGATCGGTATTGACATCCTCAAGCAATAGGATCATCTCCTCTACAACCTGCTTGACATCTCCAACGATCGGATAATCAACATCGACCAGCTTCGCAATGTTCGCAGGGTCAATATCCACATGGATGATATCCGCATATTTTGCAAACTCTGAGAGTTTACCCGTAACCCTGTCATCAAATCTCGCACCAAGAGAGATCACCAGGTCAGTCTCACTCATCGCCATATTGGAGGCATAGTTTCCGTGCATCCCGAGCATTCCAAGCAGCAGCGGGTTTCCTGCCCCCATCACGCCTCTTGCCATCAATGTCTCAACTACAGGGATCTGCGTCTTCTCCGCCAACTCCCTGACCAGCATATAGGCATCTGAAAGCACCGCCCCTCCTCCGACATAAAGCAACGGCTTTTTCGACTTCTTGATCGCTTCGGCAGCTTTTTCGATCTGGCGTCTGTTGCCCCTGTATGTTGGTTTATAGGTAGGGATGTTGACCTCTGTGGGATAGACGAATTCACCGATATCCACGGTAATGTCTTTTGGAATATCAACAAGAACCGGTCCCGGTCTCCCTGTTCTAGCGAGGTAAAATGCCTCTTTCAGAATACGAGGGAGCTCCTCAAGGCTGCGTACCAGAAAGTTGTGCTTTGTACAGGGTCTTGAGATTCCTACTGCATCGATCTCCTGAAAACCATCCGTACCGATCAGAGAGAGTGGCACCTGTCCTGAGATAACGACCATCGGGATTGAGTCCATATATGCGGTTGCCAGTCCTGTCACCGCATTGGTAAATCCCGGTCCGCTGGTTACCATTGCAACACCGACTTCACCTGTCGCTCTGGCATATCCGTCTGCCGCGTGTACGGCTGCTTGCTCATGACGGGTCAGAATATGTTCGAACCCGTTTTGCTTGTATATCTCATCATACACGTGCATGATCGCACCACCCGGGTAACCGAAAACAGTCTTTGTACCCTCAGCGATGATCGCCTCACACACCATCTGTGCACCACTCATCTGCATGATTACACACTCCATTTTTTAAATTTCCTCTGATTATAGCAAAAAAGAGGTTTGAGCAAGCTAGTTATA
>JACXUO010000148.1 GCA_014763885.1 Campylobacterales bacterium | reverse complement strand
TAAGCTGACCCCCATTTTCAAACAACATGCTAAGATAACATTTTATATATAGGAGCATAAGAAATGGGAGCAGCAAAGCGTAAAGCACATACACCAGAGTTTAAAGCCAAGGTAGCATTGGAAGCGATAAAAGGTGAGAGCACCTTAGCTGAACTATCAAGTAGGTTCGGCGTCCATGCCAATCAGATATCCAAATGGAAAAAAGAAGCTCTTGAGGGGATGAGTAATATCTTTTCAGGAAAGAGCGTCAAGAGAGACGATGCACATGAAAAACAGATTGAAAAGCTCCATGCCAAGATTGGTCAACTCACAGTAGAGCGCGATTTTTTAGAGAGGGTCTCCAAGCTGTGAGCAAGGCAAGGAGACAAGAGATGATCGTGACAGACGATAAAAAGTTCAGTATCGTTAAGCAGTGTGATCTGCTCAGTATCAGCCGAAGCAGTATCTACTACACTCCAACAGGAGAGAGCGCGCTTAATCTCAAACTGATGGAATTGATCGATAAGCAGTTCCTTGCTACCCCATGGTATGGATCAAGACAGATGGCTCGTTATCTGCGAAGAGAAGGATACAATATCGGACGCAAACGGATACGCCGATTGATGCGTAAGATGGGACTATATGCCATCTACCAAGAGCCTCAAACAACCATTGCCAATCCTGAACACAAGAGTTATCCTTATCTTTTGCGGAACCTTGAAATCACCAGACCCAATCAGGTATGGTGTACAGATATCACCTATATCCGTATGGGCAAAGGATTTATGTATTTAGTTGCCGTCATGGACTGGCATTCAAGAAAAGTACTCTCATGGAGACTTTCCAATACGATGGATACAGACTTTTGTATCGCAGCACTTGAGGAGGCGATTGAACTATACGGAACGCCTGAGATCTTCAATACCGATCAAGGCAGCCAATTTACAAGCTTGAGCTTCACGGAGGTACTCAAACAAAACAATATCCGCATCTCCATGGATGGTAAAGGAAGATGGATGGACAATGTATTCATTGAACGCCTTTGGCGTTCACTTAAATATGAGTGTGTTTATCTACATGCATTTGAATCAGGATCGGACGCAAAAAGGAGAATCGGAAACTGGATAGTGTATTATAACACCCAAAGACCACACTCCACATTT
>JACXUO010000147.1 GCA_014763885.1 Campylobacterales bacterium | reverse complement strand
TTTATGCCCTTCCTTCGTAGGGCTTTGGTCCTCGATGAATATAAGTGAACACTGGACCGTATAAAGTTCCAATATTTGCATCGTCCGCATCAAGCTTAAGCGGGAAAATAGAGGTAAATTCTCGGCTCGCATCGCGGCTGGTTTGTGTGAGATGACCCCAAAAATGACACTATACTTCTTTTGATCTATTGGGGCGCAGAAATAATCGGATTTATCTACCGAAACTTTTCCTCTTACAATATTCTTTAGCTTGGTTGAGCATTCGACTTCTTGCTTGAGGAGCTCTACCGAATTTATACCTTGATTGAATAGATGACTAAGATGGGCTGAGCGGGTCGAAATTTTGATGTGATACATTTCAGCCGTGGCGTGATCCGCTCCAAGGCCTGAAACGGAATAAATATCACACGGTTCTACTTGGGTGGAGCCAGTGGGACTAATATCCGTCTGATCAAGACATATGTAGTTCTCGTTCCATTCCGTAATCGCGGCATTATATGCCTCTTCACTGTAGACCTGCTTGCCTTTGACCGTCCTGTCGTGGTTGTAAGCAGGCAGATTACAAGGCTGGCACTTGGCATTAATATATGTCGTCATTCGTTCTACGAATGCGGCTTCAGCGCGATACCAGTTGCCATCAGTCATGTGAAAGATTGCAGCATCGCCAGGCGCAGAAATTTCGTAGACGAGGGATCGCATAATGGTGTATGCGCGCCCTGGGTTACCTTCTACATCACAAAGAACCAGTTGATACTGGCGGAAGGAAGAGGCATTTTCGGGGACAATCTCATTCTCATCCAAGAAGCTCCAAAGCGCCTCAATCGTGATATCTGGATAAATTTCGCTTGTTTTGCCATCTGCACGAAAGAAACAACATGTTTTATCATCGTGATAATCAACTATCTCAGGGATGGATAAAACGAGTGCGTCGCTTCGATTGTTAAAGGCCTGTAACAAGTTGGCATTGAGATCGTCAACTTTCTCGGGATCCTTGACTGGCGAAATGTTTTGAATGTTGGGGAACGTTTCACGAAAATCGTTGCTCTCATAGCCCACATTCCCCAAGTAAATCGCTGATTTTGCTGTCAGGATCTCAATATTTCCGATATAAATCATGGTGTTGATGGCCGTGAGGGGCGCGTTTGATG
>JACXUO010000008.1 GCA_014763885.1 Campylobacterales bacterium | reverse complement strand
ACCTGGTCGATCTTGAGATCATCGGCTACCGCTGTTTCGATCGGCTTGCCGTTTTCCGGAAGGAACGGATAGGCTACCACAGGAGAAAGCGCAGCGGTATCGATCGTGATCGTCTGGCAGTACTCTGCATCCGCATCGGCATAGTGGATCTTAGGCTCTGCTCTGAGACCGCCGTTTTCAGCTCTTCTCTCTTCAAGATATTTCAGCGTCACCTCATCGACTGCGAAGACGCCGTTCTTCGCACCCGCTTCGATCACCATGTTTGAGATAGAGAACCTGTCTGACATACCAAGGTACTGTACTGCCTCACCCGTGAACTCGATCGCTTTGTAAAGTGCTCCGTCCACACCGATCATACGGATCAGCTCAAGGATGATATCTTTTCCGTAGATGTGTTTACCCGGCTTGCCCGTAAGCTCAACCTTGATCGTCTCAGGTACTTTAAACCAGTTACCGCCGGTGATCATACCGAATGCAAGGTCTGTACTTCCCATACCCGTAGAGAATGCACCGAGTGCACCATGCGTACAGGTGTGAGAGTCCGCTCCGATGATCACATCGCCAGGCACTACAAGCCCTTTTTCCGGAAGCAATGCATGCTCGATACCCATATCCTTCTCATCAAAGAAGTACTTCATGTCATGCTTGTAGGCAAAATCTCTACTGATCTTTGCCTGGTTTGCAGAAGCGATATCTTTCGCCGGGATATAGTGATCCATCACGATACAGAAGTTGTCCGGTCTAGCCAGTTTTGTCGCTCCACTCTCTTCAAATGCTTTGATAGAGATCGGTGTCGTAATATCATTACCGATAATCATATCGATATCTACTCTTACGATCTCTCCAGCCTTTACTTCACGTCCAGCATGCTCTGAAAAGATCTTTTCTGTAATAGTTTGACCCATTAATTTATCCTTGATAGTACATTGTAAATTACGCGAATTATATCGAAATTTTTTTATGTTAGAATTTCACCAATAATCACCTAAAATATTTAGACATGAATTCAAACTTTTTTTCTTGCCAAAGGCAAAGCTTTAGTGAGAGGAATTTTTAAGGAGATTGGCTTCTTAAAAAGGAGAACTTTTAATGAAATTGTACGAACTACAGGCCATCGCCAAACGACTGAACGACTTTAGTTTCATCAGCCGTGCAAGACGCGTGGAGGACAATACCATAGAGCTTGTCTTTGATAAAAACGAGAGCTACTTTTTCACTATGACCAGAGGACACAGCTTTGTCTACAAAGCACCCTCGCAACGGCCGATTCAAAGCTATAACGCCCCCTTTGATGCCCTGCTCCACTCACTGCTTTCAGCGAGCAAGATCCTCTCTGTCGAAGTGCCGGGAAACGACCGTATACTGCGTATCAAGGTTGCTCCCAAAAGCTCCTACAAAGATCAGATCGTTGTGCTACAACTGGAGTTTACCGGGAAAAATACCAATGCAATACTTTTGGATGAATACGGGATCATCATCGAGGCACTCAGGCATATTGATGCGCAAAGCTCTTTCAGGGTCATCCGTCCCGGTGTAGCATTGCTCGAACTGCCGCCTTTTGAGAGCAAAGAGGAACAGGGTGAATTAACAGATGTCGATACGTTTCTGGAAGCACAGTATGCTATGGTCCAGGGAAAAAAACTCAGAGAGCTCAAAAAACAGAAGCTTGCCGCTACACAAAAAAAGATCGATAAACTTAAACAGCTCATTGCCAATCTGCCGAGTGAAACGGAGCTTGAAACCGAATCTGTAAAATACGCCAACAACGCCAACCTCATCCTTGCAAACCTCTACCAGATCAAACCCTATGATAAAAAGCTGGAGACCTATAACTTTGAGGGACAACAGGTGACGATCCCTTTCCCTAAAGATATCAAGGTTAACAGACTTTCGGACTACTACTTCAACCTCTCCAAACGCGCCAAGAACAAAGCCAGGAACATCCATATAGAAAAGAACAACCTGGAGAGCAAAAAAGCATTTTACGAAAATATCTACTATGCCCTGCAGCAGGCCCATACCCCTTATGAACTCGAACTGCTTGTACCAAAGCGCGCAAAATCCCTGCGGAAAAAAGAGAAACTCAAAGAGGGGGAACTCTTCTGGATCGAAGACTACAAGGTACTGGTAGGGCGAAACAGCACCGAAAACCAGAAACTCCTCCAGCTTGCCAAGGCCAATGATGTCTGGATGCACATACGTGATATCCCCTCCTCCCATGTCATTATCCGTACCGACAAACAGAACCTGCCCGAATCGGTCATCCGTGCCGCAGCCAAACTCTGTGTTGACTTCTCTGTGAAAAACCCCGGGGATTACGAGGTAGACTATACCAAACGCAAGTTTGTCAAAGTGCAGGAAGGCTCCAATGTACTTTACAATCAATATAACACCATCCATGTCACCAAAGAGGGTGTAGAAATCAGAGTATAACTCACCATTTGATATAATATAGCCATATTAACATCAGGAAATCATTATGATACAAAACCTCTCAGAGTTTCAGCAGCGCTTGATCACCGGAGTAGGACTTTTCGCACTTGTTTTAGTTATTGGGTTGATTGACAGTTTTACGCTTACCTGGGCATTTTTGGGCGTGGTGTATATCATCGCTTTTTTCGAAGCGATGAGACTTTTCGGGCTTCGCTCCAACAGTGCTTTCTTCTGGGCTGTATTTATCTGGATCGTTGCCTACTTCTATCCGAATCCTGATGATCTTTTCTTTTTGATTGCTGTCATCTTTGGTGCCTCCATAGCCTATTTTCACAACTTTGACAAGAGACTTCTCCTTCCATTTCTCTATCCTGCCAGCGGAATGCTCTTTATCCTGATGCTCTACCGGGATTTTGGCATCATGACAATGCTCTGGCTGGTTGCTACCATCACCCTGACAGATACCGGGGCCTACTTCACCGGCAAAAATTTCGGGAAGACAAAGTTCTCGGATACCTCACCAAACAAAACGCTCGAGGGAGTCTTTGGCGGGGTCTTCCTTGCAACAGTGGCAGGAACGCTTATCGGTACCTTCGTGGTGCCCTTCTGGATCGCTGCATTGGTGACTCTGGCGACTTCTCTCTCTTCCGTATTCGGCGATCTTTTCGAGTCCTATCTCAAACGTGAGGCGGGCACCAAAGACTCCGGAGATATCCTTCCGGGTCACGGCGGCGTGCTCGACCGTATCGACGGGTACCTTTTCGGCGCCATTATGATGCTGATCTCCATGAGAGCGTTGATCTGAGTATGCAAAGCATCGTACTTTTAGGCTCTACCGGTTCCATCGGAGTCAATACCCTGCGCATTGCCAAACGATACGATATCGCGGTCGAAACACTGGTGGCGGGAAATAATATCGATCTGCTCAACAAACAGATCGCGGAGCATCATCCCAAAAGAGTGGTGATTGCCAATGAATCAGACAGGGCCAGGGTAAACCACCCCGATGTACGCGCAGGCAGCGAAGCGATCCTGGAAGCGATCGAAGAGAGCAGGAGCGATACGGTTGTCAATGCGCTGGTAGGGTATGCGGGGCTGGCTCCCACGCTCAAAGCGACAAGCCTGGGCAAAAAAGTGGCACTTGCCAACAAGGAGTCGCTGGTGGTTGCCGGCGAGTTTATCGATATGTCTTTGATCACCCCAATTGACTCAGAGCATTTTGGCCTCTGGTACCTGATGAATCACCGCCCCGTCTCCAAGCTCTATATCACAGCCAGCGGCGGGGCATTTAGGGAGTGGGAGATCGAGAAGATGCAAAAAGCATCCTTTGCCGATGCACTCAAACACCCCAACTGGTCGATGGGCGACAAGATCACCATCGATTCGGCGACAATGACCAATAAGCTCTTTGAACTGTTGGAAGCCAAATGGCTCTTTGACACCACCGATATCGATGCATTGATCGAAAAGAAGTCCATTATCCATGCCTTGGCTGAGTTCAAAGACGGCTCTACCACAGCACACTTTGCAGGTGTCGACATGAAGCTGCCTATCGCCTTTGCTTTGCGGGGAGAGGTCAATGAACCGATCCTCCCTCCTACGGATTTGCTGGCAATGGGCAGCATCGAGTTCCTGCCTATAGAAGAGCAAAGATATCCTATCTGGCAGATCAAAGAGCATATCCTCGCAAATCCCCACCTGGGGGTAGTGGTAAACGCGGCCAATGAAGAGGCGATCGAAGCCTTTAAACATGAACGGTGCAGTTTTTTCGGGATGAGCGAAATCGTACTGGATGCCTATAAAAAGTTTGAGAACTTCAAAGCCGATACGATAGAAGAGATTATTGCGATAGACAGAGAGGTACGTGCCTATGTCAAATAAAGCGTTCAGCGTTCAGTGTTTAGTGTTTAGAAATAAAAGCATTGCAGAGCAATGCAAACCAACACTCCTCACTCAAGATAAGGAGTTCCAATGAAACTCCTTATCTTGCATGGCTGGGGCGGGAGCGATGCGCCGCACTGGCAGGCGGAGCTGGCTGCCGAAGTAGCGAAAAACTACGGCACGGTCTCTTTTCCCCTGCTGAATAACTGTCACTTTCCCAGCAAAAACCGCTGGGTCAGACAGGTGATGCAAATCCTTAAGGAGTTCAAACCCGATACCGTCGTCTGCCACTCCCTGGCCAATACACTCTGGTTCTGGCTCTGCGAGGAGGAAGGGATGTGTACGGTCGAACGGCTCTTTATGGTTTCGCCTCCCAGCCTCAACACGGAAGAGAAGACGATCAGAACCTTCTTCCCTGCGCCGATACCGACTTCCCTGCATGCCAGAGAGGTTCAGATGGTCATCTCCGACAATGATCCCTGGATAACGGTGGATGAGGCCCAAAAAATTACATCCCATTATGATATACCTCTGAGTATCATTGAAAATGCAGGACATATCAATGCCGATAGCGGATACGGGAAATGGGAATGGATAGAAAATTTGGTAATGGAGAAAATGTAATGATACACCTGAGACAAAGTCGAAGCTTCAGTGAGAGGAATTTCATTGGGGGCTTTGCTCTAATGAAAGGAGAACTTTAAAAGATGATTTTAAGTATTGAATCAAGCTGTGACGACAGCTCGATAGCGATCACAGAGATAGCAACCAAAAAGGTCCTCTTTCATAAAAAGATCTCCCAGGAGGCCGAACATGCCTGTTATGGGGGTGTCGTACCCGAACTTGCTTCCAGGCTGCATGCCGTGACGCTTCCAAAGCTGCTTGAAGAGACGAAACCCTACTTCGACAAACTCAAAGCGGTTGCCGTCACCAACCAGCCCGGACTGGGTGTCACGCTACTGGAGGGAATCGCTATGGCAAAAACCCTGGCTTCCCTCCAGAAGATCCCCCTGATCTCCGTACACCATCTCAAAGGACATATCTACTCGCTCTTTATCGAGAAGGAGAGCATCTTGCCGCTTTTGGTCCTGCTGATCTCCGGGGGACACACACAGGTCATACGGGTAGAGAGTTTTGAGCGCATGGAGATACTGGCGACCAGCATGGATGACAGCGTGGGAGAGAGCTTTGACAAGGTGGCCAAAATGATGGGGCTGGGGTATCCGGGCGGCCCCGTCATCGAAACCCTTGCCCTCAAAGGAGATGAGGATCGTTTCGATCTTCCCGTCCCGCTTCGAAACTCGAAGCTCGTTGCCTTTTCTCTCTCGGGGCTAAAAAATGCCGTGCGACTGGAGATCGAGAAGCTGGGAGGTGTTGAAGGAATGAGCGAACAGGACAGGTGTGACCTCTCTGCCAGCTTCCAGAAAGCGGTCAAGCTTCATCTCCTGCAGAAAAGCAAAAAGATCTTCGCATCCCAGCCGGTCAAAGACTTTGCGATCGTAGGGGGAGCCTCAGCCAACAAATATATCAGAAGGGCCTACCAGGAACTCTGTGAGCAGTTCGGGAAGACCCTCCATGTTGCACCGCTTCAATACTGCTCGGATAATGCTGCCATGATCGGACGCTATGCACTTGAAGCCTATCAGAAAAAACAGTTCATCGACCCTTACGAAATCGATATCGTCGTCACCAAAAAACAGCAAGCCGGGATGCTCCTGTAGCCCTCCCCTCCTCTCTCTTTCTTCTCTCCCGGTGAGTTGCGCCTACACACGCCGTTTCTAAGCACTTTTTAGCTAAAATATATACTATTATAACCCCACAGAACGGAGTGCAAAATGGCAGAATATAATGCTGGTAATATTAAGGTCCTCAAAGGTCTTGAAGCGGTAAGAAAAAGACCGGGGATGTATATCGGTGATACCTCTGAAAAAGGGCTTCACCACCTCGTCTACGAAGTCGTCGACAACTCAATCGATGAAGCAATGGCAGGGTACTGTGATCTGATCAAAGTAACCCTTACCAAAGAGGGCTCAGCGATCATCGAGGATAACGGTCGTGGTATTCCTGTCACAGAACACCCGACAGAAAAGATCTCCGCAGCAACGGTAGTCCTTACCGTTCTTCATGCCGGCGGTAAATTTGACAAAGACACCTACAAGGTCTCAGGCGGGCTTCACGGGGTTGGTGTCTCTGTAGTAAACGCACTTTCCAAAAAACTGGATATGACGATCTTCAAAGATGGCCAGATCCATACACAAAGCTTCCAAAAAGGTATCCCCGATGCACCGCTGGAATCAGGGGATGCCACAAGAAAACACGGAACCAAGATCGAGTTCTGGCCGGATGAGACGATCTTCACAGAGTCTGTAACCTTCAAAAAAGAGATCCTGATGAAGCGTTTCAAGGAGCTTTGCTACCTGAACCCAAGGATCACCATCGACTTCAGGGATGAAAGGGACGGCAGCAAAGAACTCTTCCATTTTGAGGGTGGTATCCGCCAGTTCGTTGAGGATATGAACACGAAAGAGCCTCTCTCTACAGCACAGTTCTTCAGTGGCAGTGCCGAAGACTCAGAGGAAGGAACCGTAGAGATCGATATTGCAATGATGTACTGCAATGCCGATACCGAAAAGGTACTCTCCTTTGTCAATAACATTAAAACACCGGAAGGGGGTACACACGAGGCAGGATTCAGAGCGGGTCTGACCAGGTCGATTGCAAGCTATATCTCCAAAAATGCCAATGCCAAAGAAAAAAATACAAAAATCACCGGGGATGACTGTAAAGAGGGTCTGATCGCTATCGTCTCTGTACGTGTGCCGGAACCGCAGTTCGAAGGACAGACCAAAGGGAAACTGGGTTCAAGTTATGTAAGGCCGCTTGTACAAAAACTCTTCAGCGAAAACTTCAACAAATACCTCGAAGAGACGCCGATCGAAGCCAAGGCGATCATGGAGCAGGTCCTTCTTGCAGCCAGAGGACGCGATGCCGCAAAACGCGCAAAAGAGCTGGTGAAACGCAAAGATTCCATGAGCGTGGGAACCCTTCCCGGCAAACTTGCAGACTGCCAAAGCAAAGATCCCGAAATCTCCGAAATCTACCTTGTGGAGGGTGACTCTGCGGGGGGTTCTGCAAAACAGGGACGCGACAGGGTATTCCAGGCGATCCTGCCTCTGAAAGGTAAAATCCTCAACGTGGAGAAAGCCCGTCTGGACAAGATCCTGAAATCCGACGAGATCAAAAATATGATCACGGCACTGGGCTGCGGTATCGGCGATGAATTTGATGAAGAGAGACTGCGTTACCACAAGATCATTATCATGACCGATGCCGATGTCGACGGCAGCCACATCCAGACACTGCTGATGACATTCTTCTTCCGATTCCTGAGACCGGTGATTGAAAAAGGGTATCTCTATCTTGCCCAGCCGCCGCTTTACCGCTATAAAAAAGGGAAGAATGAGATGTATCTCAAAGATGATGTGGAGCTGAACAGCTTCCTGATTGAGAACGGTATTTCAGCGATCGAAAGCCGGACAATGGGAGAAAACGACCTCATCAACCTCTTCAAGCTTGTGGGGCACTACAAAATGACCCTGAAAGACCTGGAAAACCGTTTTGCCCTTCCTGAAGTGGTACGCTATATGATCGAGACCCCTGATATCATAGGAACCTCCAACGAGGCCCTCTTCAAAACGCTTGAAGCATACATTCACGAACTGGGGTATAACATTCTTAACCAATCGGTCACCGATGAGCAGATCCACCTTTATGTGCAGACCAATGACGGGCTTGAGGAGCTGATCATCGACGATATCCTCTTTACCAACCCGCAGTACAACAGTGCGATCGAGATCCATAAACGTATCCAGGACCACATTACAGAAGAGTTTGCCGACAAAGACCTGCTTGAACTTTTCGAAGAGATAGAGAGCAGTGCCAAGAAAGGTGCCTATATCCAGCGATACAAAGGTCTGGGTGAGATGAACCCTGAGCAGTTGTGGGAAACAACGATGACACCGGAGAACAGAAAACTGCTTCAGGTGAAGATCGATGACCTGGAAACCGCAAGCGAAACCTTCACGCTCTTTATGGGGGATGAAGTTGAACCGAGACGCAACTACATCGAAACCCATGCAAAAGATGTCAAACACCTGGATGTATAATGCTCTTATCCGAACTTGAGGAACGAGGAAGACGCTTTAAACTTGCCCTCAGGGCAGCCATACCGATCCTGGTATTGGTTGCACTGGTCTTCTACACCACCTACCTCAAAGGGGAGATCATAGATCTCAACTTTGAAAACAATCTGTTGATTGCAGCCATCGTCTTTATCTCTGTCTATTTTGTCTACTTCTTTCTGGAGCGGAGTGTTGAGGAGTCCCTGATAGACCCTGTCACACACGGATTCAATGAAAATGCGTTTTGGGGGAAGTTCAAGAAGAAAAAGCCGGATGCCCTGGCACTGTTTGTGATCGACAACCTCTCGCTGATCAACCAGAACTACAGCAACGAAGAGATTGATCTCCTTCTCTACAACCTGATACACAAACTGAACCACTATCTGCAGGAGAAGGGGACAAAAGAGCCCCTGATCGCAAGACGTTACGGAGCAGAGTTTCTTATCGCATTTGACACGCTCGATCAGCCTGTCACAGAGGTGATCGATACTTTTATCGAAAAATACGGTACGATAGATCACATCGAATTGGATTATCGCTATGCCGTGATCACCAACCCCGACTTTGATCTTAAAAAAGATATCTCACAGCTGAGAAATATTCTGAACTCGAATGAAAGCGAGGATGAGACCCCGAAAGAGCTGGTAAAAGATGCGAAAGAGTATAGTGAGATCGAAGAGACTGTTGTAAGTGCCATGAAAAACGGAGCACTTTCACTCTCTTTTCGTCCGCTGCTCAACCTTCATACCGATACGATAGATATCTACGAGGTCACTGTGAAATTGAAACATCCTGCCAGAAGGGATATCCTTCCGCGCCTCTATCTGCCGATTATCAACAAAATGGGACTGGGAAGAGAATACGATATGATGCTCCTCAAGCATATCATCCGGCTGCTGCCCTTGATCGACCAGCATATCTCTTTGACCTTCAACCTCTCCCCTTTTTCATTGAGGGACAAGCAGTTTCAAGATCAGTTTTTCAAACTCCTTGAAGAGAAGAACATCGATGCCTCCAGACTTATCATACAGCTTTATGAGAGAAAAACGCACCACAACCTGAGCGGATATCTCAGAACGCTCAAACAGTTACGCGCGCATGGTGTACGTATCTGTATCGACAATTTCGGAGCATCGAATGCCTCCATGGAGTATATGAAACACTTCACTTTTGATATGATACAGTTTGACAGGGAGTATGTCACCAAACTCTCCGACAAAACCACCCTTGCGATGCTGGACTCGCTGACAAAAATGTCAAAAGAGCTCGGAATCACCACGGTGGCAAAATGGGTGGACAAAGAGGAACAGAAAGAGAAACTCAGGTCTCTGGGTATCGATTATCTTCAGGGGTTCGGCATTGCCAAACCCCTTGATGAATACCATCTTATAGAACAATACAACAAAGGAAATAAATGAAATACGGTGAAAAAGAGATACGTGAATTTGATATCAATGCGAAGGAAAACTTCTGGCCAAATGAACATGAAAAAAACTATATGATCAATATAGAACTTCCGGAGTTTATGTGCATGTGTCCAAGGTCGGGATATCCTGATTTTGCCACGATCAAACTCTCCTACCAGCCGGACAAAAGTGTCATCGAGCTTAAAGCGCTCAAGCTCTATATCAACTCATTTATGCACAGGTATATCTCCCATGAAAATGTTGCCAATGAGATATATGACACGCTCTATGGCAAACTTCAGCCAAAGTCGATGAAACTGGTCGCAGACTTCAACCCCCGCGGGAATGTACATACGGTCGTAGAGATAGACAGCAACAACAACTAGAATATGTCAATGTGACATATAATACACCTCTTCTTCTAAAATCTATTATGATATCCCAAAAGGAGTTGCATGATAGATTTTTTGGAAGTCAGTGGACGTATCCGTACAATCCTCCACACTACACTGCAAAAAGAGAAGATTTACGACAGGGACATTGCCCATGCCCTTGATCTGGACCCCCAGTATTATGCCGTGATCAAAAAACGCAAAAAGATCCCCTATGAGGCGATCGCCCTCTTTTGCAAAAACCATGACGTGAGCATCAACTGGATCCTTTTTGAGCAAAAACCTCAATTAATTAAGTAAAATAACTTTATACTACGATATAAAATAAAAAAAGGAGCTATGATGAGCAAGTTGGAGGAGAAAGTAGCACACTATATCCAGGAGGCGGAGAAGCTTGGTTTGAACCTGAATGCAGAGCTCATTTCAAAGGTAGCGGGAGCACTTGGGCCATCGCTCTATAACCAGGATGCTGAAATTGTATCCTGTGCAGACCAATCAGAGCTTGAAACAATCAAAAAGAACTTTCTGCACAATAAGCTCGGGCTTGATAATGATGCGAGCCTGGATACCGCCATACAGAAAGCTTGTGAGGAGATGGGCAGTGCAAACAGACACAAATACAGAGCGCTCTTCTATGCACTACTGGTACGGGAGTTTGGAAAAGAGTCATTGTACCTATAACCTGTGATGAGAGTCATTCATTGCATTCGTGAAAGATACTACCTCAATAGACGCTTGAGTACATCAGGGGTTGCAGGATCTAAAATCATATAGCGCGGGAGTGCCATCATCGGTTGGTCTCTCTCCGCATGTTTGCGCTCTATCGTAAAAGCTGCCTCATACCCTGCTTCTTTTGCTTTGTTCTGAAGCATTTCATCATGGATGCCAAATGCCCATGCCAGATACTTGACCTCATGGCCCATTTTCTCCTCCAGTACACGTTTGGATTCACCCAGCTGCAGTGTTACAAACTCATCATACTTTTCAGCAGAAAGCCTTTTTTTCTCTTTTTTGAAATTCGGATGCCAGTAGGTATGGGATTCTACATGAAACAAACCTGTCTCCTCGAGCTCCTGCAGCTGTTTCCATGTCAGAGCATACGGTGCATTGGAAATCGCACTTGGGTAAATAAATAGGGTCACCGGTACCCTATAGTGTTTCACAACCGGCAGCATCTCAAAGTAGACACTTTTATGCCCGTCATCCACCGTTATCACAACAGGTTTATCCGGGATTTTTACCCTCTCGCCTTTGAGATACCCGACAGCAGCATCCAGCGAGATCACCGCATAGCCGTTTTCCTTCAGCCAGGCAAGTTGTTTCGCAAAATCTACGGTTTTTACCGTCATTTCATCGTTGATCTGCGGCGCGAACCGATGATAGCATAAAATAGGTATCTTCGTGTGCGTATCCATTGATTGGGCAAAAGCGCTATGATGGAAAGAGAGGGCAATGACAACTAGCTGATATAAATATTTTCTGATCTTTCCCTCGATACCCCTGGCCAATCGGTTCATTTCATATACCCTCCGCAGTATATCTGTTGCCCGCATTCCATAGCATCCACCCACTGCTCCCAAAATCTTCACTTGCGCGTATCTGTTCACCGATCTCTTTTTCCCCGTAATTGCGTCTGTCAAAAGCATAATCCTTAAATGCCTGAAGCCAGGGACGGTAACGTAGAGGTGAACCGCCCGATTTCTCCAATGCCTTATCCAGTGAGTGTTTCACAATCTCATAATTGGCTTTTACGGGATTCTTATAACCCGGGATTCCTACCTGAAAGCTGCTGGGATAGAGCATCGGTGAAATGTAATCCACATAAGGTGCCATGGCATCTACACGCTGCCCTATCCCAAGATCAGCATCGTTCCAGCAGACATATCCAAAGATATCCGCAGCGGTAAAGACATTGTAATGGGCTAAACGCGCCCTTGCATACTTCAGAAATTCCGTAATGATGTGTACACGTTCAGACTGTCTGTTTTTCACCGAGAAGCTCAACCCTCTTTTATCCGGGAAACGCACATAGTCAAACTGTATCTCGTCAAATCCCGCTTTTGCACTCTCTTCCGCGATTGTCAAAAGATATCTCCATGCTTCTTTATGCGAGGGATCGATCCAATAGGATCCTTCCCTGTCTCTATAGAGTGTCCCATTGGGATACTTTGCCCCCAATTGGGGGAAAGCCCTGACAAAAGGGGTATCCTTGAAACATACAATACGTGCAATAGTATAGACACCCTCCTCTTTCAGCGCACCGATAAAATCTTTCAGATGGGGGAAAGATACCCTTTTTTGTGCTCCTATCTCTTTTGCAACAGGGCTGGAGGAGTCAAATGCTATTTCTCCCCTGTCCGTTTTCACATCGATCACCAGGGCATTGATCCGAGTAGTACGGATCAGATATTTGGCGTTTTTCATGATTTTTTTATTGGTTGCTCCGAATGCGGAGAGATAGAGCGCCCTGGGATGAAACTTCCTGAGATAGATTTTTCGATTAAAGCGTGTAAAGAGACGCTCATAGCCTGCCGCACGAACGCCGATCATATCGGCATGGGGGATCTGATAACGACCCTTCACATCTGTATGATACTCTATGCCATCGGCTGTTATGATAGCAGATACGATCGGTTGATCTGTCGATTCATCCAGGATCAACCCCTCCATGGCAGCAACAGATGTAGAGAAACTGTGAATGGCAAAAACAAGGAGTATATACCGGATGACCATCTCTCTGTAATGACTGAGAAGAGTAAGCATATTTTCTCCCTCCTGTTCCATTCTGCCCTTAGCATTTTAACCAGTTTAACATTATAATGTATAATTAATAATTAATTTTATAAATTTGAAAATGTGCATTTAGAGCGTCTATACGATCAAGTTTCAAAGCTTGATAAAAAAGAAATACCTCTTCTCCTCCATAGACTTTCCAAACCCTATCACTTCGACATCATCATAGCGGCGGTTGACATTTAGCCTCACCTCATACATCATCCTATCCATATCGTAGATCAAGATATGCTTGATCAGTTCACCGATTGTCAAAACTTCAGATGAACCGTCAATCTTCATCATGAGTTTTCTACCTGCTTCATCCAGTGCAAAACTGTTGAGCGCCGCCTCACCGCCATAAATGAGTTTCTCAGGATCATTGACATCCTCTTTGAGGAGCATGGCATGAACGGTAAAATCAGGCTTATTGCCTATCTCTACCCTGATATCTTCTATAAGGTCGATAATGAATTTCATGGAGTTCCTTTAAATACTATACTATTAATATTTTAATTATATAAATAGAATAATATTTTGAAATGATTTAAATTTAGAAGTAGTTTACTGTAGTTTTCTCAAAGAGAGTGCAGGCACAAGGGAGGTTGTATTGAAGGAGCGTACTCCCAGTACGTGACTGAGATGCTCCTTCAAAGATGCAGTTCTGGCATTTGCCCTGATCGAAGGGAAGAAATACCCTTGGGGTGAAATGCCGATACCCCCGTCGCTAAAGCGAAAGTGGGGTAGAAATACTGCTAAAGATTAGCCGTTACGCTTTTCGATAATCTCTTTTGCAACGTTCGCCGGAACTTCTTCATAGTGATCGAATTCCATAGAGTATGTCGCACGACCCTGAGTCATCGATCTAAGGTCAGTCGAGTAACCGAACATTTCTGAAAGCGGTACAAACGCGTTGACGATTTTGTTACCCGCTCTATCATCCATACCGTTGACCTGGCCACGTCTTTTTGAAACGTCACCGATCACGTCACCCATATAATCTTCAGGTACTTCAACTTCAACTTTCATCAGTGGCTCAAGGATCACTGGGTTAGCCATTTTAGCACCCTCTCTGAATCCCATAGAACCCGCAAGTTTAAACGCCATCTCAGAGGAGTCAACATCGTGGTAAGATCCGTCGTAAAGTGTTACTTTAACATCTTCTACAGGATAACCCGCCTGGATACCTCTACCGAGTGCTTCCTGGATACCTTTGTCAACAGGCCCGATAAACTCTTTAGGAATAACCCCACCTTTGATCTCATCAACAAACAGATAACCGGCACCTGGCTCCTGCGGCTCGATTCTAAGGAATACGTGACCGAACTGTCCGCGTCCACCAGATTGTTTTGCGTACTTGTACTCTTTTTCAACAGATTTTCTGATTGTCTCACGGTAAGCAACCTGTGGCGCACCAACTTCAGCTTCTACCTTAAACTCTCTCTTCATACGGTCAACAATGATCTCAAGGTGAAGCTCACCCATTCCGGAGATAATCGTTTGCCCAGACTCTTCATCCGTTGAAACTCTGAATGATGGATCTTCTGCAGCAAGTTTACCAAGTGCAATACCCATTTTTTCCTGATCAGCTTTTGTCTTAGGCTCAACCGCTACAGAGATAACCGGATCCGGGAAGTGCATTCTTTCAAGAACTACTTTATCTTTCTCTGAACAGAGTGTATCACCGGTAGTTGTGTCTTTAAGACCTACAACTGCAGCAATTTCACCCGCATAGACTTCTTTGACCTCTTCACGCTTGATCGCGTGCATCTTCATGATACGGCCGATACGCTCTTTTTTATTCTTTGTAGAGTTAAGCGCATATGAACCCGCTTCAAGGATACCTCTATAGACACGGATAAATGTCAATTGACCTACAAATGGGTCAGTCATGATCTTAAATGCCAGTGCCGCAAACGGTGCATTATCAGAAGATTCAACCACGACCTCTTGTGTCTCGTCATCCATCATTACACCTTTGATCTGAGGTACTTCAGTTGGAGCCGGCATATAGTCAACAACCGCATCAAGAAGTGTCTGAACACCTTTGTTCTTGAACGCTGTACCACAAGTCATCGGAACGATATGCATACCGATAGTAGCACGTTTGATCGCTGCTTTGATCTCGTCGTTGCTGATCTCTTCACCCTCAAGGAATTTCTCCATAAGCTCTTCGTTACCGTCTACTGCCGAGATCGCATCGATCATCATTTCACGGTATTCTTCTGCTTTGTCCGCAAGTTCAGGACGGATATCCTGCTCAGCATATGCTGAACCCATTACAGCGTCTGCATCCCATACGATCTCTTTCATTTTTACAAGATCAACGATACCTTCGAAGTTGTCTTCAGCACCGATAGGAAGTTGGATAGGAACCGGGTTCCCTTTTAGTCTTTCACGGATCTGTCTTTCTACTTCATAGAAATCTGCACCCGTTCTGTCCATTTTGTTTACAAATACGATAGATGGTACACCGTATCTGTTTCTTTGTCTCCATACTGTTTCAGACTGTGGCTGAACCCCACCAACTGCACAGAATACAGAAACGGCACCGTCAAGTACCCTCATTGAACGCTCAACTTCGATCGTAAAGTCAACGTGACCCGGAGTGTCAATGATGTTGATCTGTTTATCGTTCCATGTACATGTTGTCGCAGCAGAAGTAATCGTAATACCTCTCTCCTGCTCCTGCTCCATCCAGTCCATTGTAGCAGCACCATCATGAACCTCACCGATCTTGTGCTCAACACCTGTATAGAAAAGGATTCTTTCCGTGGTTGTCGTTTTACCTGCATCGATGTGTGCAGCAATACCGATGTTTCTTACGTCTTCAAGTTTATGCGATCTTGCCATAATCTATTTCCTTACCATCTGTAGTGAGCAAATGCTTTGTTAGCCTCTGCCATTTTGTATGTATCTTCTTTCTTCTTGAAAGCAGCACCTTTTTCAGTTGCAGCATCCATAAGCTCGTTGCTAAGGCGCTCCATCATAGTTCTTTCATTTCTTTTTCTTGCTGCATCAACGATCCATCTGATCCCTAATGATTGTTGTCTTACAGGTCTTACTTCCATTGGAACTTGGTATGTAGCACCACCAACTCTTCTACTCTTTACTTCCATCAATGGTCTTACATTGTCCATTGCCTGGTTAAAGATATCGATACCTTTTTCACCTGTCTTTGATTCAATTCTCTCTAACGCCGAGTAAACTACTTTTTGTGCTGTACTTTTCTTACCATCAAGCATAATTGCATTGATGAATTTTGTTAAAACTTTAGAACCGTATACTGGATCTGGAAGTACCGGTCTAACAGGAGCTTTTCTTCTTCTCATTTGTTTTTCCTCTTCAATCTTTATATTATTGATTTACTCAAGTCTTGTCCACGAAGGTTCACTGACAACACCTGCATAAGCCTGATATAAGGCTAACCTCTTTTATGTGTGGATCCTAAAATTATTTTTTAGGTCTCTTAGCACCGTACTTGGATCTGGCAACTGTTCTGTTAGCCACACCTGAAGCATCCAATGCACCACGAACAATGTGATACTTAACACCCGGTAAGTCTTTTACCCTACCACCACGTACTAGTACGATTGAGTGCTCTTGAAGGTTGTGACCCTCACCACCGATATAAGCGATTACTTCGAATCCACTTGTAAGTCTTACTTTAGCAACTTTTCTAAGTGCTGAGTTTGGTTTCTTAGGAGTAGTTGTATATACTCTTGTACAAACACCTCTTCTTTGAGGACAGTTCACAAGCGCTGGTGATTTTGATTTTTTAATCACTTTTTTACGCTCTTTACGAATCAATTGGTTAATTGTAGGCAATCGTAATCCTTTCTCTTTGTTATTTTGAATTGAATCTTGGGATAATCCCATCTTAAAGCACAAGAATGCTCTAAAATCGAACAAAGCCCGGAAAAATGGAGGCATATTATACTGAAACTATCTTAAGATTTTTTTATAAGTGTTTTTACGCTCTGTAATGCAAAGGAAAGAGGAAGAACCACTTTCGTGGTTCTTCTGCTAAATACTACTCTTCTGAAGCAGCGAATGAGACTTTGTCCAGGTTGATCATACCTGTACCCACAGGGATCAAACGACCAATAACGACGTTCTCTTTCAAATCTTCCAGAGAATCGACTGTACCGGCAATAGATGCCGAAGTCAGTACTTTTGTTGTATCCTGGAACGATGCTGCCGAGATGATCGAGTCTGCACCAACCGCTGAACGGGTAATACCTACAAGCATCGGTTCGGCAATTGCCGGTTCACCACCAAGTTTCAGTACGCTTTCATTCTCTTCTTTGAACTTACGTCTGGAAACAATATCTCCGGCGATGAATTTGCTGTCACCGCTATCAATCACCTTCACCTGACGCATCATCTGAGAAACAACGATCTCAATGTGCTTGTCAGAGATGTTAACCCCTTGACGGCGGTAAACCATCTGTACCTCGGAGACGATATAGTCATAGAGTGCTTTCTCACCCATTGCCGCAAGGATATCATGGCTTGAGATCGTACCGTCGGTGAGTTTTTCACCGGCATGTACATAGTCTCCCGCATGAACCAGCACTGTCTTGTTCTTATCGACAAACTGCTCAGTGATCTGATCTCCGTCACCGGCGATGATCAGTCTCTGCTTACCGCGGAGCGGTTTACCAAAGCTGACGACACCGTCAATCTGTGCAATCAAAGCGATATCTTTTGGACGTCTCGCCTCAAAGAGCTCGGATACTCTCGGAAGACCCCCGGTAATATCGCTTGACTTGATCGCAGCTTTCGGTTTTTTCGCCAGGATATCGGCCGTACTTACCTCTGCTCCATCTTTAACAAAAAGGCTTGTTCTTGGATCAAGCTGATAACGGATGATCTCTCCTGACTCTGTTGCCAGGATAATCGCCGGCTTATAGGCAGTCGGGATATACTCGTTCAGTTCAAGTCTTGACTCTCCTGTCACTTCATCAAACTGCTCGATTACCGTAATACCAGGAATGATATCCTCAAACTTCAATGTACCTTTCTGCTCTGCAATGATCGGTTCTGAGTACGGATCCCACTCTGCAATAACGGTCTGCTCTATCACCTCAGGCGCAGAAAGAAGGTCCCCTCTTTCCACTTTCTGATCATTGGATACCTGAAGTTTTGATCCTCTTGAGATATAGTGTCTTCCCGCTTCCCTGTTGTTTTCATCTACAACAACTGCGAAGAGACCTTTTTGTACTACGACATCACCTTCTTTACTCTCAGGGTGTGCTTCAAGGTAGTCACCTTTCAACAAGAAGAACTTCACGGTACCGCGTGACTCAGCGATCACTTTTTGTGTCACCGGTGCACCATTCTCTACCTTCAGTTCTGACGCGAACGGAATACGTGACGGTACCGACCACCCCTCATTGATCATATCAACGATTGAGTCGCCCTCTTGTACCATATCACCGTCTTCAAACGGCAGGAAGAACTTTCCTTCAATCTTACCTGCAACCCCTGCAAGCTCGTTTGATTTTGCCACATCGGTCTTTCTGAAGCTGTATTTGATCTCATCAGCCCCTTCAGCTACCACAGAGATCACATACTCATCGTGGGTCACCTGGATCTTCACTTTACCTGAAACCGTTGCCTTGACTTTTGGCTCAACCAAAAGCACACCGGCATTTCTTCTGTTTGCCACGATCAGTTTATCTTCAGTGTTTCTGTACACCGCAAGGTTATAGTAACGGATGAAACCTTCTTTGCTCGCAACGATCTGTCTCTCTTCCTTACCTGCTGTCGCCGTACCACCGGTGTGGAATGTACGTAGGGTAAGCTGTGTACCCGGCTCACCGATCGACTGTGCCGCAATGACACCGACCGCTTCACCACGTTTGACCAGTTTGTTGTCAGCCATATTCAGACCGTAACATTTCGCACAGATTCCCTTCGGTGCCTTACATGCAGACGGAGCCCTGATAACAACCGATCTGACGCCCGCATCCTGAACACGCTGTGCCATCTCCTCATCGATCAATGTCCCTTCACTGATCAATACCTCAGAAGTGATAGGATCGATGATATCCTGCGCCAGTACCCTTCCATAGATACGGTCCGCCAACGGTTCGATCATCTCGTTACCGACGACGATATCCGATACTTCCACACCTTCGTGTGTACCACAGTCATTCATGACGATCTTCACGTTTTGCGCAACGTCGATCAGTTTTCTTGTCAGGTAACCCGCGTTCGCCGTCTTAAGCGCTGTATCGGCAAGACCTTTTCTCGCACCGTGTGTCGAAATAAAGTACTCAAGTACGTTCAGACCTTCACGGAAGTTTGACGTAATCGGCGTCTCAATGATCGATCCGTCCGATTTCGCCATAAGCCCCCTCATACCTGAGAGCTGTCTGATCTGTGCAGCAGAACCCCTCGCACCGGAGTCAGCCATCATGTGTACAGAGTTGAAACCGTCTTTATCCGCTCTGATCTTCGCCATCAGCCCCTCTGCGATACCGTTGTTCGCATCTGTCCAGATATCGATAATCTTGTTGTAACGCTCCTGGTCTGTAAGCAGACCCGCAGCAAATTGTCTCTGGATCTCTTTTACATCGTCTGTAGCCGTTTTTACCATCTCCTCTTTCAGTTCAGGGATCTTGATATCCTCAACAGAGATCGATACACCGACCTTGGTTGCGTATTTGAAACCCATATCCTTAAGGTTGTCAAGGAACGTTGCCGTCTCTGCTACACCACCGATCTTGTAGATATAGTCAACAAGTACACCGATATCTTTCTTCTTAAGTACTTTGTTCCAGTACTTCTCAGGTACATAGTCAGGGATGATCGATTTCAGGATCAATCTACCTGCAGTCGATGTCGCGATACGCCCTTCGATGACCGTTCTGATACGTGCATTCAGGTCAAGAGACTGCTGTTCAAATGCGATCTCAACCTCTTCTACGTTCGCAAAGAGTTTGTGCTCACCTTTTACATCGTTCTTCTCTAGCGTCAGGTAGTAAAGACCCAAAATCATATCCTGAGACGGTACAGCAATCGCTTTACCTGATGCAGGAAGCAAAATGTTCATTGAAGCAAGCATCAATACTTTTGCTTCAGCGACTGCTTCATCTGAAAGCGGCACGTGTACTGCCATCTGGTCACCATCGAAGTCGGCGTTGAATGCCGCACATACAAGCGGGTGAAGCTGGATCGCTTTTCCTTCGATCAATCTCGGGTGGAATGCCTGGATCGAGAGTTTGTGAAGTGTCGGTGCACGGTTAAGAAGCACCGGATAGTTCTCTACAACCTCTTCCAGACACTCCCATACTTCGTTCTCCTGCTTTTCGATCATCTTCTTCGCTTGTTTAAGCGTCGTTGCATACCCTTTCTCTTCAAGCTTCGCCATCAAATGCGGTTTAAAGAGCTCGATCGCCATCTTCTTAGGAAGACCACACTGATCCATACGAAGGTCCGGACCGACGACGATAACCGAACGTCCAGAGAAGTCAACCCTTTTCCCAAGAAGGTTCTGACGGAAACGTCCCTGTTTACCTTTGATCACTTCTGAAAGTGACTTCAATGGTCTTTTGTTCGCACCTTTTACCGCATTTCCTCTTCTACCGTTATCAAAGAGCGCATCTACCGCTTCCTGAAGCATACGCTTTTCGTTTCTTACGATAATCTCAGGCGCATCAAGCTCGATCAGTCTCTTCAAACGCTGGTTTCTGTTGATGACCCTTCGATAGAGGTCATTCACATCAGATACCGCAAACTTACCGCCATCAAGGCTTACAAGTGGTCTTAGATCCGGCGGAAGTACCGGAAGCTGAGTTAGCATCATCCACTCAGGTCTGTTGCCTGAATGAAGGAAAGACTCGATCACTTTCAATCTTTTAACGATCGTTTTTCTTTTTGCTTCCGATCTGGTCGATTCAATCTCTTCTTTAAGCTGGTTGTACATATCCACAAGGTCCAGATCGGCAAGAAGTTCCTGAATGATCTCTCCACCCATACGTGCATCAAGATCAGTATCGCCGAAACGCTGCATGATCTGCTGGTACTGCTCTTCATTCAAAACATCATACTTCGCTAACGGACTGAGACCTTCGCTGTCATAACTTGCACCGCCTGGTGTTTTGACGATATATGCTTCATAGTAAAGTACACGTTCAAGGTCTTTCATCTTGACACCAAGCAGTGTACCGATACGTGATGGAAGCGAAGAGACATACCAGATATGTGCAACCGGTGCAACAAGGTCGATGTGACCCATTCTGCTTCTTCTTACTTTTGATGTGGTTACTTCAACACCACACTTTTCACATACTACGCCTTTGTAGCGCATCTTTTTGTACTTACCGCACAGACACTCATAATCACGGATCGGCCCGAAGATTTTCGCACAGAAAAGACCGTCACGTTCAGGCTTCAGTGTTCTATAGTTAATTGTCTCAGGCTTTTTAACCTCACCGTAGCTCCAGGAAAGGATCTTTTCCGGGCTGGCTACTCTCAGTTGAAGGGCCTCAATATCCTGAGGTCTCTCTTCACTATTAAGATCAATTGGCGTTAAATTTTCTAGTTGCTTACTCATCTTCAACCTCCACTTCTTTTTTCGGTCCATAAAGTTCTGCATCAAGTCCAAGGGCTTGAAGCTCTTTTGTTAATACGAACATCGTTTCAGGAACACCGGACTCTGGTACCGGCTCTCCTTTAGTGATCGCTCTGTATGCTCTTGCTCTACCCTCAACATCATCTGATTTGATCGTGAGCATCTCTTTCAGGATATGTGACGCACCATATGCTTCAAGTGCCCAAACTTCCATCTCCCCGAATCTCTGTCCACCGAAGAGTGCTTTACCCCCCACCGGCTGCTGGGTAACGAGTGAGTAAGGACCGGTTGAACGCGCGTGTACTTTCTCATCGACAAGGTGATGCAGTTTCAGCATATACATATATCCTACGTTGACACGCTCAAGCATCTGCTCACCTGTCTTCCCGTCATAGAGTACCATTTTACCGTCACTCTCGATTTTTGCAAGCTCGAAAAGTTTGTCAAATTCTGCTTGGTTCGTACCTTCAAATACCGGTGTAGCAAATTTCACACCCTTGCTCCAGTCCCTACCGTATCTGATAAGCTCCTCATCGCTCATCTTTTCCAGTGTCTCTTTTGCATTCATCAGCTTTGCCACATCAGCGATCTCTATCATCTTCGCTCTTAGCTGCTCAACAAAGTCAGCCTGCTTGTTCTCGAAGATCTCCTGGATCTGGTTACCGAGGTTTTTACCTACCAGCCCAAGGTGTACTTCAAGGATCTGACCGATGTTCATACGAGAAGGTACCCCCAGTGGGTTAAGGATGATCTCAACAGGCGTACCGTCTTCCATATATGGCATATCGATCTCAGGTACGATGTTGGAAACGATACCTTTGTTCCCGTGACGTCCAGCCATCTTATCCCCGACTTTCAGCTTACGTTTCGTCGCGATATAGACTTTTACAAGCTTCGTTACGCCGCTAGGAAGAATATCGTCTTTTTCAAGGACCGAAAGCTTCTCTTCATGCTCAGTTTTAAGTCTTTTCTTCTGTTTGAGGAAGTAGTTCTTCAGGGATTCATACTCTGCCTGTACTTCATCAGAGTATGACTGCACCACTCCTCTCAGAGCAAATCTGTTCACCTCTTTAATGATCGCCTGATCGATCTTGCTGCCTGCTTTATACTCATCCTCACCGATTGTCACATCTTTGACCAGTTCTTGTTCGGAAAGGTACTTCGCGATACGGAGGATCTCTTCTCTGTCGATCATCAGAAGCTGATCATGGTGGTCGCTGTCAAGCTGTGCTTTCTCCGCCTCATAGGCCTGGACCGCACGTGCATCTTTTTCATACCCTTTTTTCGTAAATACCTTGATATCTACAACGACCCCTTCCATTGAAGCAGGACAGTAAAGTGACTTGTTCACCACATGACCCGCTTTCTCACCGAAGATCGCTCTAAGCAGTCTCTCCTCAGGTGTCGGTTTGATCTCACCTTTCGGGCTTACCTTACCGACAAGGATCATACCAGGTTTCACATAGGTACCGATCTTCACGATCCCCGACTCATCAAGATGAAGCAGTTCATCTTCACGGATATTCGGGATATCTCTTGTGATCTCTTCTGTACCATGCTTCAGCTCTCTCGCCTCTACCTCTTTTTCATAGGTATGCACTGACGTAAAGGTATCTTCACGGATCAGTTTTTCGGAGATAATGATCGCATCCTCGTAGTTATATCCGTTCCATGGCATGAACGCGACACGGATATTCTTACCGATTGCCAGCTCTCCCTGGTCCATATTCGCACCATCGGCGATCGCCTGCCCCGCTGCCACTTTCTGTCCAAGTTTTACGATCGGCGTCTGCGTAAATGTCGTATTTTGGTTGGTTCTCATATTTTTATCGAGTGGATAGTGGTCGATAAATACGCCGCTCTCATCTTCACCCATGATATAAACATTCTTACCGTCAACCTTTTCAACCGTACCGCCGCGTCTTGCTTTCACACACTCCCATGCATCACGGCTTACAACCGCTTCCATACCCGTACCGACTAGTGGTGCTTCAGTTGTCAGAAGCGGTACTGCCTGACGTTGCATGTTCGATCCCATCAGCGCACGGTTCGCATCATCGTGCTCAAGGAACGGAATCAGCGCAGCTGCCGAACCGGAGATCATCATTGGAGAGATATCGATAAGGTCCACTCTCTTGGAGTCATTCAACTCGATGTTACCGTTGAGTCTTGTCTCGATCAGGTCACCCACGATCTTTCCTTTTTCATCAACGATTGTCGAGGCAGGAGCGATACACTTGTCTTCCTCCTGTGTAGCAGTCACATAGATGATCTCATTGGTGACTTTACCGTCTTTTACCACTTTATACGGTGCTTCGATAAATCCAAGCTCATTGACTTTCGAGTAGGTTGCAAGTGTGTTGATCAAACCGATGTTTTGACCTTCCGGCGTCTCGATCGGACAGATACGTCCATAGTGAGTCGGGTGGACGTCACGCACTTCAAATCCTGCTCTCTCTTTTACAAGACCACCTTCACCCAGTGCAGAGAGTCTTCTTTTGTGAGTTACTTCCGAAAGCGGGTTTGTCTGGTCCATGAACTGCGACAACTGTCCGCTTGAGAAGAACTCCAGGATCGTGTTGGTGATCATCTTGGAGTTGACAAGGTCATGCGGCATCAGATCCTCGAGGCTTCCGGAGATCGTAGTCATCTTGTCCTTGATCGCTTTTTGCATCTTGACAAGGCCGTTGTGAAGCTCGTTTCCAAGCAATTCACCGATCGCACGGATACGTCTGTTCCCCAAGTGGTCTCTGTCGTCGATATGGCCCTGGCCGTTTTTGACTTTGATCAGATATTTGACGGTATGGATCAAATCTTCTGCCGTAAGAATCGTTGTATACTCCGGCGTATCAAGACCAAGTTTGTGGTTCATCTTCATACGTCCGACTTTGGTCAGGTCATATCTCTCCGGATCAAAGAATAGCTGCTGAAGGAACGCTTTTGCCGCTTCAGGCGTCACTGGTTCACCCGGTCTCATCACTTTATAGATACGGATTGCAGAAAGTACATTCTCATCTTCGATCTCTTCCGTCTGCTTGAGCAGCCTCAAACTCTCCTGATCGGCAATGAAGGCATTGATGATAGAGTTGTCCGATCCTTCTGCAAGGTCGTCAATGATCATGATACTGTCGATACCCTGCTCGATCATCTTCTTGAGTTTTGTCTCATCCAGAGGTGTCACCACATCGTAGAGGATCTCACCGCTCTCCTGATCGATCACAGGCATAGCAAGGTGTCTCTCCATCAGCACGTCTACAGGATATTCAACCCACTCAAGACCCTCTTCCTGAAGACTCTGTGCTTTTTTCTTTGTCAGCCTCTTTCCAAGGTTTACAACGATATTGCCATCCTCATCTTTGACATCATACTCTGCTCTGCCGGTAAAGTCGTCAGGATTGTACTTTGTAAGGAATCTGTTGTTCTTGATCACGATCTCTTTGGTAGAGTAGAAGAGTTTGACGATATCCTCTTTTGAATAGTCAAGCGCTCTAAACAGAATCGTTACCGGGATCTTTCTTCTTTTGTTGATACGTGCGTAAAGAATATCTTTTGCATCATATTCAAAATAGAGCCATGAACCGCGATCCGGGATAATCTGTGCAGAGTAGAGAAGTTTTGCAGAGGCTGTCGTACCCTCTTCCTCTTTGAAGATTACACCTGGAGATCTGTGAAGCTGATTCACGATTACTCTTTCAACACCGTTAACAATGAACGATGTTCTGTCGGTCATCAACGGAATATCACGGACAAATACCGCCTGCTCTTTGATCTCTTTTGGATCAAGTTTTTCTCCCGTTTTTTCATCTCTGTTCCAGATAGTCAGGGCAATGTTCATTTTCAATGAAACAGAGTAGGTCAATCCTCTCTCCATACACTCACGCACAGTATACTTGGGCTTGATGATATCTGAGCCTTTGTAGATCAGCGTCAGTCTGTTCTGCTGGTCATGGATCGGGAAGGATGCTTTGAAAACCTTCTCCAGTGTGGAGTTTTTTCTGTCTTTTTTGCCCATCATCAAAAAGTCATCATAACTTTGTTGTTGAAGCTGCAAAAGGTTGGGAATTTCTATCTCTCTTGGGGTTTTTGAAAAATCGACACGAAGTCTATTACCAGAATGTAAAGAGTTTAACATGGTTATCCTTCTTTTGAATGGTTAAGGTTTATGGTTAATATCGCTGTATTTAAAATTTACGTAACTAATACATCATTTTTAGTTAGATACACCAAGAAACTATTAGAGGAGGGTATGAAAGTGTCTCATCTCCGAATAGTTTATCACTGTATCTAACGAAGGCAGTTTGTTAAGCCAGGCTTGAAGCCCGGCTTGAGTGTAAAGTAATGTTGATTACTTAAGCTCACAAGAAGCACCAGCTTCTTCAAGTTGTTTTTTGATATCTTCAGCTTCTTCTTTAGAAGCACCTTCTTTAAGTACAGTTGGAGTGTTTTCAACTGCATCTTTAGCCTCTTTAAGACCAAGACCAGTTACAGCTCTTACTACTTTAATTGTGTTGATTTTCTTCGCACCACCGTCAGTAAGTACTACGTTGAACTCAGTCTGCTCTTCAGCAGCCTCAGCAGCAACAGCACCACCAGCTACTACAGTAGCTTGTGCAGTTACACCAAATTTTTCTTCGAACTCTTTTACAAGCTCAGAAAGTTCAAGTACAGAAAGGTTAGAGATAAACTCAATTACATCTTCTTTTGTGATTGCCATAATATTTTCCTTTTTCTATTATGCAGAAATCTTATATGATTTACTTATAAGAGAGCAGTGATTGCTCTCACCACCCGCTATTAAGCCTCTTCTTCTCTCTTTTTTCTCAATGCGTCCAGACCGATTGTAAAGTTCTGAACCGGTGCATTCCAGACATTGAGAAGCATACCAAGAAGCTCGTCTCTTGTAGGAAGTTTAGCCATTGCGTTGATTGTCGCAAGATCAGCAACTTTTCCTTCGATGAGACCAGTTTTGATAGAAAAGTGATCCTTGTTATCCGTTGCCGCTTTGTCAGCTATCTTACACGGAAGTACTTGTGTTTCACCCCAGATAAAGATATTCGTATCTGTAAGTGCAAGTTCTTCACATCCGGCTTCTTTGATCGCCAGTTGTGCAAGTTTGTTCTTTACAACTCTCACTTTACACTCTTGCTCGCGTGCATTGTTTCTTACTGCTTCAAGCGCTTCAACTGTCATACCTTTGTAGTCACAAACAACAACAGCACCAGCTTCTTTGAACTCAGCAGCCAACTCTGCAACGATCTGAGCTTTTTGTGCTCTCGTTAACATATTTTCTCCTTTCGACCTACAACAGGGTGTGGGATTCCACCTGCATAACCCTTCGGCTATACTAATTAAGCTACTCGCCCCTATTGTCTATGACCTAAATTTGAGAATACTATTCTCAACCAAATGCTGGACAAGCACTTGATTGAAGATAGTTCAAGTCCAGCTGACGCTGTACTTGAAAAAAATCTATGATTATTTAAGTTCCATGAGTTCTGAAGCATTGAGTGTCACTGAAGGACTCATTGTAAGTGATACTGCTGCATTCGTAATATATTTACCTTTTGCAGATGCAGGTTTTGCTTTGTTGATCGCTCTTACAAATGTGATAAAGTTCTCTTTGATCTGAGCGCTGTCAAAACTTACTTTACCGATACCTGCGTGGATGTTACCTTTTTTGTCTACTCTGTAGTTCACCTGTCCGCCTTTAGCGTTTTCAACCGCTTTAGCGACATCCATTGTTACAGTACCTGTTTTTGGGTTAGGCATCAAACCTTTTGGCCCGAGGATTCTCGCAACTTTTCCAAGTACACCCATCATATCAGGTGTTGAGATCACGATATCAAAATCGATGTTACCTGCCTGGATCTGCTCGATCAGTGCATCGCTACCTACGATATCCGCACCCGCAGCTTTTGCTTCGTCAGCTTTTGCATCTTTTGCAAATACTGCAACTCTTACTGTTTTACCTGTTCCGTGTGGCAATACAACTGAACCTCTGATCATTTGATCAGCATGTCTTGGGTCAACATTAAGGTTCAGTGCTACTTCTACGGTCTCGTCAAATTTTGCTGATTTCAGCTCCGGCAATGTAGCGATAGCTTCATCAACACTGTATACTTTGTTTGCATCTATCTTTTTGAGTAGTGCTTCTCTTCTTTTACTTACTTTCTTTGCCATTTATTCTCTCCGCTTTTATGCTCCCACATTCGAGTAATGTGGTAATATTTATTTTCAACTCGTCTTAGTCTACGATCTCAACACCCATACTTCTACACTGACCAGCGATGATTTTAGCTGCCATCTCTCTGTCGTTTGTGTTAAAGTCTGCAATCTTTTGATCAACAATCTCATCAAGTTTTGCCTGACTGATCGTACCGATTTTGTTTTTAAGTGGGTTATCAGACCCTTTGTTGATCCCTGCAGCTTTCATGATAAGCTGGGATGCAGGTGGCTGCTTAAGTTCAAATGTGAAACTTTTATCACTGTACACAGTGATAATCACAGGAACTTTGAATCCCATCATATCTTTTGATTTTTCATTGAATGCTTTACAGAACTCCATAATGTTCAAACCACGTTGACCTAGTGCTGGTCCAACCGGTGGTGACGGGTTTGCAGCACCAGCAGCAATGATCATTTTGAATTTACCTGCTATCTTTTTTGCCATCTCTTTGTCCTTCTATTAGATTTAACCACTTAGGTTATATGATTTTTTCTACTTGTGTATACAGTATCTCTACCGGGGTATTTCTACCAAAAATAGAAACATTCAGCTTCAACTTACCATGGTCAAGGTCATACTCCTCGACAATTCCGGTAAAGTTGGCAAATGATCCATCAATGATACGTACCATCTCACCTTTTTCAAAATCGACCTTAGGTTTAGGAGCGGATTTTTTCTCCATTTTTTCCAAGATGTTTTTGATGTCTGCCTCTGAGAGTGCAGTAGGAGTCTTTTGTTCACCGATAAATCTAGATACACGTGGCAAAGACTGGATCTTGTGCCATAAATCAGTATCCAGATCTATATGTGCAAATACATATCCTGAATAGAGTGTTCTCTCGGTGATTTTTTTCTGACCGTTTTTAACTTCGATTACTTCTTCAGTAGGAACTACAAGCTCTTTGACCTTATCTTCAATTCCATGATCAACTGCCATCTGCTCGATCGCTCTTTTTACAGATTGTTCACTTCCTGCATATGTCTGGATTGCATACCATTGATAAGCCATCTTCTATCCTATAATACTGATGAAACGATTGACGACATTAAAAGGTCAACCAATGCTAAAAATATTGAAATAACAGTCACTACAAGAATAACCGCTAAGAATGCTTGTCTAACTTGTACTTTAGTTGGAAATATTACTTTATGTATCTCTGCTTTCGCATGTGCAATAAAAGTTGAAAGTTTTTCCATTTGTATACCTTTTCAGTGGCAGGCCAAGAGGGACTCGAACCCCCAACACTCGGTTTTGGAGACCGATGCTCTACCATTAGAGCTATTGGCCTAGATTTGAAAAGAGGCAAAGCTATTAGAGCTTCATCTCTTTATGAACAGTGTGTGTTTTACACCACTTGCAGTATTTTTTAAGTGCAAGTTTCTCTGTTGTATTTTTTTTGTTCTTTGTTGTGTGGTAGTTACGTCTTGTACACTTCTCACAACCTAGGTGAACAGTTTCTCTCATCATATTCTCCTATGATGTATGCAAGGGGTTACCCTTGCAGACAATTATTCGATAATTTTTGCTACGACACCGGCACCAACTGTTCTACCACCCTCACGGATCGCGAACTTAGTACCTTGCTCAAGAGCTACTGGAGCGATAAGTTCAACGTTGATTTTAACGTTGTCACCTGGCATAACCATCTCAGTACCTTCTTGAAGTTTGATTGAACCAGTAACGTCAGTTGTACGTACATAGAACTGTGGTCTATAGTTATCAAAGAATGGAGTGTGTCTACCACCTTCCTCTTTAGTAAGTACGTATACTTCTGCTTCAAATTTGCTGTGTGGAGTGATTGAACCCGGCTTACAAAGAACCATACCTCTTTGTACTTGGTTTTTGTCGATACCTCTGATAAGGATACCACAGTTATCACCTGCTTCACCACAATCCATCTCTTTACGGAACATCTCAACACCAGTAACAGTTGTTTTCATAGTATTTTTGATACCAACGATCTCAACTTCGTTACCAACACATACAGTACCTCTGTCAACTTTACCAGTTACAACTGTACCACGACCTTGGATCGTAAAGATATCTTCGATTGGCATCAAGAAGTCTTTATCAGTCTCTCTTGTTGGCTCAGGGATATACTCATCTACAGCATCCATAAGTGCAAAGATCTTCTCAGACCACTCACCAAGGTTACCAGCTTTTGCTTCTTCAAGCGCTTGGTATGCAGAACCAGCGATGATTGGAGTATCGTCACCTGGGAAGTCATACTCAGAAAGAAGTTCTCTAACTTCCATCTCAACGAGTTCAAGCATCTCTTCTCTATCTTCGTCATCAAGCTGATCTTCTTTGTTCAAGAATACTACGATGTATGGTACACCTACTTGCTTGGAAAGAAGGATGTGCTCTCTAGTCTGAGCCATTGGTCCATCAGTAGCAGCGATAACCAGGATCGCACCGTCCATTTGCGCAGCACCAGTAATCATGTTTTTAACGTAGTCAGCGTGACCCGGACAGTCAACGTGTGCATAGTGTCTAGTTGCAGTTTCGTACTCTACGTGAGAAGTAGCGATCGTAATCCCTCTTTCTCTCTCTTCTGGAGCGTTGTCGATTTGATCGTAATCCATTCCCTTACCTGAACCCATTTTAAGGTTAAGACACATTGTGATTGCTGCAGTCAGAGTTGTTTTACCGTGGTCAACGTGACCGATAGTACCGATGTTAACATGCGGTTTCGTACGCGTAAATTTTTCTTTAGCCATGCTTTTCTCCTAGCTTGATTATGTTTTGAAAGGCATTATTATACCTAAAATTTCTTATGACCCCATAAACCCATATGGACAAAACTATTACAGGACTGTAACACTTTTGTCCATACATTTTGGAGTGGAGCCCATAGTGAGACTTGAACTCACGACCTCTTCCTTACCAAGGAAGTGCTCTACCCCTGAGCCATATGGGCAAAATATTATTTAAAATGCATGCTTAACGCTTTAGACATTTTAAAAAGTATATGTGTTTGATTGTGTAGTAATGTGAAGTAAAAAACGGTTTTCACATCAGCTCCCAGATCATACCATGGAGCGGGAAACGGGACTCGAACCCGCGACCCTCAGCTTGGAAGGCTGACGCTCTAGCCAACTGAGCTATTCCCGCGTCTTTATGGTCTAATGGTGGTGAGTGGAGGATTCGAACCTCCGAAGACGTAGTCAGCGGATTTACAATCCGCCCTCGTTGGCCGCTTGAGTAACTCACCAAAAATCATTGTATATAATGAAAGTTATTTCTGGTCAAACACTGATAAAATTTTATGGAGCTGGTAAAGGGACTCGAACCCCCGACCTGCTGATTACAAATCAGCTGCTCTAGCCAACTGAGCTACACCAGCACCATCATTCTGAGTTCCACTCAAAATGGACGGGAATTATAGACAAAAAAGTTTCAGTTGTCAAGGGTTTTTTGAAAAAAAAATGATAATTTCTCTTTTTTATCTAATTTTATTAAAATACACCCCCAAAATACCATCTAAAAGAGTCTCAAAATGAAAATACTACTTGCCCCGAGTGAAACAAAAAGATCAGGCGGTGAAAAGCCGTTTGATATCAGCAGCCTACTCTTTGGTGAACTTCTCCCCTATAGAAACAAGCTTTTGCACCACTATATAAATATATTGCAAAAAGGTGACCTTGCCCAGCTCTCAAAAATGTTCGGCCTTAAAAAGGAGTCCGATATCCGCGTGCATATCAAGGATCTCATCCATGAGCCTGCGATGAAGGCGATCGAACGCTATACGGGTGTAGCGTTCGATTACCTTGAGTATGCGCAGCTTGATGAGGGGGCAAAAAGCTATATCGACAGCCATGTGATCCTCTTCTCCAATCTTTTCGGAGTACTGCGTGCGAGTGATGAGATACCCGAGTACCGGCTCAAGCAGGGAGAGGCCGTAGGCGATATCAAAGTGGAGAAGTTTTATCAGGAGCCTCTCACCGAACTGATGGACCGCTATCTTGCAGAGGAAGATATCCTTGACCTGCGTGCAGGTTTTTATGATAAATTCTACAAACCTTCCGGGCCCTATACGACACTGAAGTTTGTCAAAGAGGGGAAGGTTGTCAGCCACTGGGCAAAAGCTTACAGAGGTATTGTGCTCAGAGAAGTGGCCAAGGCCGATATCGAGACGCTTGATGCCTTTATGAAACTTCCGATTGAAGGGCTTGCCGTTTTGGAGATACAGAGCAAAAAGAACAAAACCGAGATCGTCTATGACATAGAGGGGTAGTTCCGGTGATATTCCTCTTTACAATAGAGAGGAAACATCATCCAAAAACCTCCAAAATGTATACATACAGAGATACTTTTGTGCTATAGTGCGCTATGATATTTGAATCTATTTTGACCATGGAAAAGGTAGGTAATGAACGAAGAACTACACTTGAGCGTAGAGAAGATCAAACAGTGTATTGCTCAGTACAATGAGGGGATGGCACTGGGTGTTCACCCCTATGAGATCGCGGATCTGCTTGTTGAGATCGCAGAAGAGGACAAGCATCTCTATCTGGGACTGTTGGAGATACTTCCCCACATTCTGCTGGCTGAAGTCCTTGTCGAGCTTCCAAAGCCTCTGCAGGAGGAGTTTTACCTGGGGCACGGAGCCAAGGAGCTGGCGCAGCTTACACAGGAGCTCGATACCGATGATGCTGCGGATTTGATCCAGCATATAGAGATCGTCGATGAGACAAAAGCCGGAGCGGTCCTCAAAAACCTTTCATCTGCAGACAGAGATACGATAGAAGAGCTGATCTCCTATGATTCGAATGAAGCGGGTGCCTATATGCAGGTAGAGCTTTTTGATGCCCATACCGATGAGACGATCGGTGATTCGATCAAACGCCTCAAGCATATGAAAGCGAACAACCAGGTGAGCAATGTCCACCATGTCTTTGTCGTCTCGGGCAAAAAAAAGTTTTTGGGGATGATCCCGCTTGAGGATCTGATCCTACATGGGCCAAAAGAGTACTACAGGGATATCATTGAAGCTGAGGGGAAAATCACCGTTTCCGTCAAGGATACCGATGAGATCAAAAGCGCGATCGAAACCGTCGGCAATTATGACCTCAGCGTGATAGCGGTCGTCAATGAAAAGGGTACCCTGCTCGGGCGTATCACCTCCGATGACATCTACGATATCATCGAAGAGGAAGCAACCGATCAGATCTACCACCTTGCAGGGGTCAACGATGAGGCAGAACAGGAAGAGAGCCTCTGGAGGATAGGAAAGTCAAGGGGCATCTGGCTGGGGCTGAACCTGCTTACCGCGATCGCAGCGTCACTCGTTATCGGACTGTTCGACACTACCATCCAGTCACTTGTCGCCCTTGCCGTTTTGATGCCTATCGTTGCCTCGATGGGCGGCAATGCCGGGACACAGACACTTACCGTCACCGTCAGGCAGATGGCACTGGGGGATATCGACCTCGATGAAGCCAGAGAGACCATCTACAAAGAGGTTGTTATTTCACTGATGAACGGAATGCTCTATGCCATTGTGATGGGGCTCATCGCCTACTTGTGGTTTAAAATGCCTCTGCTTGGTGTAGTGATCGGTGCGGCAATGGTAATCAACCTTCTCTCGGCAGGATTTTTCGGTGCAGTGATCCCCCTGGGGCTTAAAAAATTCGGTATCGACCCCGCTATCGGATCGACCGTACTCCTGACCACCGTCACCGACGCTGTAGGCTTTTTCAGCTTCCTTGGTCTGGCCACCATGATTTTACTTTAAATTAAGGATATAATATCGCTATGGAAAACTCTGAAAACGGGCAGCAAGTACCCTTAAAATATATTATTGAAGATTATTGGGACATTGTAGTGGGTATCATTGCGATACTTACTGCAATCATGATGCACAAAAGCGGGAACGGGACGATGGCCACACTCTTTGCGGCCATAGGGATCGCTGCACTCTCTCTGACAGTCTCCGAGATCGCAGAGATCCTTTCCGAAAAGCTGGTAGAACCGTACGGGAGTATGGTGCTTACCTTCAGCGCCGTGATCGTGGAGATCGTACTGCTTTATATCATCCTGCGCGAGGCATTGCACTCCCCTGAAGTTGTAGAGACAGTCAAAGGGGGGATCATCTCGGCTGTGATCGTAGATATGAATGTACTGCTGGGGCTCGCCGTCTTTATCGGCGGGTTGAAGTATATCAAGCAGGAACACAACAAAGAGACCTCCAGTACCTATACTACCATCCTTTTTGTCACGGCACTGGCACTTTTGGTGCCAAGCCTGCTCAGCCATACGCAGCATGGGAATGAGGTGATCGAAAAGGCAAGCTACAGTATTGCTGCTGTACTGATGCTCTTTTATGTCATCATCTTTATCTTTCAGACCAAAACACACACCCACTTTTTTCAGGCGACAGCAAAAAGCCGTTTTTTCAGGCTCAAGAGAAAGCTGAAAGAGGGAGAGGAGATCAACGAGGAGGAGCACAGCGACTATCTCTTTGAAAAGTTCAGCAACCTTGCCAACTTTCTTGTCCTTTTTGTACTCATCGCTACGATTGCTGTCGGTGCAGAGGTCTTTGCCAGCGACGGCGTACAGCTGGCCAAAGCGTATGGCATCTCGGCGGGGATTGCCGGTTTGATCATCGCGATCATCTCGGTCTCTCCCGAGATATTTACCGCGATCAAAGCCGCACGCAATGACCAGATACAAAGGGTAGTCAATATCGCGATGGGTGCCTCGGTGGTCTCCATCCTCCTTACTGTACCTATCCTTATGGGGCTTGCCTATCTCAGCGGCCTGACACTGACCCTTGATTTCAACCCCCTGCAGGTCGGGGCGCTGATCATGACGGTGATCCTGGCATGGAAAAGTACCGAAGAGGGGCAGACCAACTATTTCGAGGGGCTCTCCCACCTGATGTTCTTTGTCTGCTATGCGATCATTGCCGCGTATTACTGATAGGACGTTACAAAAGCAAAGCTCTTGTGACTACGTTAACACTAGGTTCGCTTCAGCAGCGGGCTCTCGCACCTAGGTGCTTTTTGATATGATAGAACGCATCCAAGCAAAGCTGGGATCGTGTCTCCTTAAAAAAATTTGCCGTTCAGGCAATTTTCTTTTGATGAGATTGCTGACGCTGTGACTCGATATTTCACCACTTGGTGCTTTTTTGTATAATACGTTTATTAAAGTGCAATGAGGATATATGAGACTTCCAAGCGACGAAACACTCTACAAAATTTTTATTTTTCTACTGGTGCTCTTTGTGATACTTGGCATACTCTTTGATACTAACTATAACTAAGGAATTGATGTGAAAGAAAATCTCTTTGAAATGGGTGCAAAATTTGAAGATGAGTGGTCCTCGGACAATAAAAACAAACCCTCTAAAAATCAAAGCATAGAGGTCAAGACTCCCGAAAAGCACCAGTTGCATTTTGCCAAAGAGAAAAGGCGCGGCAAGGTTGTCACCATCGTCAAACCTTTCCATCTTGAGAAAAAAGAGCTGCAGGCCCTGCTCAAAATCCTCAAGAAAAAACTGGGAACCGGAGGCACTGCAAAAGAGGAGAGCCTCGAGTTTCAGGGCGAGATCACAGAGATGCTGCGCGGATACCTTGAAGATTTGGGATACCGGTTCAAAAAATGAATTGATCCCGATGCTATCTGCCGATAGCCAATGCGTAAAGCACCATCTCATCATTCTCCAGAAATTCGCTTACCTCATCATCATAGTAGGCCCCGATCCCGCTGCATCCGATCCCCAGATAATTCGAAGCAATATAGAGTCTATGCCCGATCATTCCTGCTTTTTGATAAAGCGCTTGATAGTTCGTTGCTTTGGAGGTAAGAAAAAAAGTTACTGCGCCCTTTGCAGCCAGGCTGTACTGCTCAAGGCACAAATAACCGGCTTGTCTGGAAAAATCTCCATACTTGATATAAGTCCCGTCTTTTTGAACCCCAAGAGGCATATCCAACACACGGTTAACTACAGCATAGACCGATACCGTTTCATCACAGTCTGAGAGAATCGGCTGAGTGATCATCTCCATGATATAGGCATACTGTGTTTTGGTGATCGCACCTCCTTCAAAGCCTCTTTGAGAACGTCTGTTGAATATAGTCTCCCTGAGTCTGTCGGCGCTGTAGTCAAACTTGGGGGCTTTCAATACTTTTTGACATGACTGGAGAACCATCGTCTCTTTATAGGCCCCTGTGATCTTCTCATTGGGTTCAAACGTTCCACTCCCTTCTACATAAGGAAGCGCAAATTCAACGCCTTTGATCTTCTGCTCTTTTCTGGGGATAGCCATCATAGCCACAGAGAGGAAGAACTCTCTCTCCTCAAACCCGAACATCCGGTTGAGCTTCTCCCTATCCATATCGTATACCATCTGTACAGCATGCGGTTTAAGGAGTGCAGCAGCTTCGATACTTCCCAGCAGATGCCCGGCATCCAATAAACAGTATCGAAACGCACGGTTCTTGTACTTCCAGCTGGAGCGGTAGTAGATCGCCGAGACCAGAAAGAGGTACCCCTCCATCGCATGGGTGTGCCCCAGATAGGGCTCCAACCCCTCCTCTTCGCTGATCGATGCCACCAAGACAATGGAGTGTGTCGCTGCCTCGTAGTGGTAGATACCATCTTCTACACCCTCCACCCCTCTTGCCTGAAAATAGAGCTCATTGGGGTAGAGTGCCCCCGCACTGGGGTTGATACGCAGATAGTACTCAAACCCCGGATAGCTTTTCTTTGCAGAGAGCCCTGCAATATGGTACAGGAAATTATCTTCTTCATTATCAGGATCGAGTTTTCGTCTGGGATAGCTGTCGGGGTAGTTTTTGTAAGTGGAGGGCTGTGAGGACCAGTCAAGCTGATTGGGATTGCTCCTCACAGACTCATAGGAGTGCTTCGTCTCTTCATGATACCAAAACATCAAAGACCTCATGATGTTTTACTTTGAGCGATTCGATCTTTTTACATGCCCGGGCAAATAGCTCGGCATATTCTATATCGGGCGTACTCATCATTTTATACCGTTCATAAGAAGCAATGACCTTTTGAGCTTTGACAGGCATATTTTTTCTATTGCGCTTGATATGTTCAAAGGTGATCGCACCGTTGATCAGACCTTTGACAAGGTTGCTTAGAGGGTGGGAAGCAAGACGCACCGGATGCCATGCCTCTTCGAGTACTTCATGTGCCTCAAAATACTCCTCCGCATCAAGCAGCGCCAGATACTCCTTCAGTGCACCTTCAAGGTCATGGTTCATCTTAAGCATTAGATATATCCTCTCTTCACCATCCCTATCGCCATCGCAATTGAGATTCCGTCGTTATTATATCCCTCTTCCCGGCAGTTCTCGCAGGTATCGCCGCAGACAAAATCCGTATTTGCAAGAATATCTGCAATGGTACTGATCTTATGCTCTTTGATATATCTTGCAAGTTGCCCCAATGTAACATCATGGCAGTAGCAGATCATCGTGCTCTCATCAGGCATCAGGAACTCTCCTTATTTGTGTATAATGCCAATATAGCATATGAAGGTAAAAGTATGACACTCCAAGAGAAAAAAAAGA
>JACXUO010000146.1 GCA_014763885.1 Campylobacterales bacterium | reverse complement strand
CGTAGATCAGCTATGCTACGGTGAATACGTTCCCGGGTCTTGTACTCACCGCCCGTCACACCATGGGAGTTGATTTCACCCGAAATCGGGATGCCAAACTGGCTACCGCTTACGGTGGAATTAGCGACTGGGGTGAAGTCGTAACAAGGTAACCGTAGGAGAACCTGCGGTTGGATCACCTCCTTTCTAAGAGTAACGAGGAATCATTCGTTTGATTGCCTCATCTTAAAAAATCTCACAATGAGTAAGTATTGTCTTGAGTGCTATCTTCTGCTTAGTCTTCAGTGATCCATGGTATTTGACATCGCTAAATGGGTTTGTAGCTCAGCTGGTTAGAGCACACCCCTGATAAGGGTGAGGTCGATGGTTCGAGTCCATTCAAACCCACCATCTTTGGGACATTTGCACTCAAAAAGCTTGCTCACGTACTTGATGTACGCTACGCAATCTCTCTGAGCACAACTGCCACCAAAGCAGACAAAGATCACTTATCTGGGGAATTAGCTCAGCTGGGAGAGCGCCTGCTTTGCACAGGAGAAGCGAGTCATCAACGACAACTGCTTGTCGTTGATCGCTTCGCACGACGATTGCGATATCCGAAAGGATCGCAAGACGTCAACCTGCGTGCTAGGAACTGTCCCAACTGAGGTTACTTAGTGTATCTGGGGAATTAGCTCAGCTGGGAGAGCGCCTGCTTTGCACGCAGGAGGTCAGCGGTTCGATCCCGCTATTCTCCACCAGATAAACATGAAGAAAAGGTAAACGGCTTTCCTTTTTTAGTTTCGAATCCGAAGCGTTGTGAACGAGAGCAAACCGCAAAGGCAAGAACAAAGCCTAATTCAAGTACTTAGATTAAAGTATTTGAATTAGACTTTTAACGTCTAAATGTTATTTGAATTATTATTGTTAAGTTGTCAACCAAAAATGTGACCGATCTTTTAAGTCTCTAGTGTAAGCTGGAGGCTTTATGGGATTGTGTCACATCTAACGTAACTACAAAAACATTTCACCGTTTTATTCTTAATAAGGCGGTGAGCGCGAATTAGAAAAAGATATTAAGGGCCATAGGTGGATGCCTTGGCTGGTAGAGGCGATGAAGGACGTACTAGGCTGCGATAAGCCTCGGGGAGCCGCCAAGAGGCTTTGATCCGGGGA
>JACXUO010000057.1 GCA_014763885.1 Campylobacterales bacterium | reverse complement strand
GCGCTTCAGGGGTGATCGGGAAAGGGGCATGGCGTCCGACCATCTGCGGCGCACCGCGCCTCTGGTTGAAATAGTCCGGCCCTCCGCAGATCTGTATAAAGAAATCCGCAGAGGTATCCCCCGCGGCGATCATCTCTTCGAGCGTCGGAGGGAATATCTCTCTGATAGGGCTCTGGTGAAGCTTGGTATAGAACCTCTCCAGAAGTGCCCGCATCCCCGCTTCTCCGATATCCCGGAGAAACTCCGGGTTGGGCTTGGTCACAGGCGGGCGGCTGCCTGCCTGATAGGGATGGATCGAAAAATTGAGTGCCTGGGTAGTGAACTGCATTGGATGCCTTTTTGGTCTGTTTTTAACGTTATATCAGGATATCCGGAAGATGTCAACCGCTAGATGCCACACCCCTGTTCGATCGAGAAGGTGTTGGTGTAGCCGCAACTGTTACACGCAAAGGTGACCATCTTCGGGCCGCAGCATCCACTGGAGCGCTGGTCGGTGATCTCAATCGTATTTTGCTTGCAGGAGGGGCAAAACCCCCGTTTGATCGCATCCAGCTGTGCTTTCTTCTCTTTGAGGTAGTAGATATAGCCCATGACCGATCCGGCAAGAACAATCAGCATAAAAAGTACGACGTAGAGGGTATCCATACGGCTCCTTTATCTGTAGGTTTTCAGTGTGGCGACATGCATTTTGTACTCCGGCATATGTTTGGCTACCAGCTCCCAGAAGGATTTCTGGTGGTGCTTGTGTGTGATATGCGCCAGTTCGTGAACGATGATGTATTCTATCACATTTTGCGGCAGTTTCATCATCATCGTGTTGAAAGAGAGGGCATTTTTCGCCGAACAGCTTCCCCACTGGCGCTTCGTTTTCCTAAAGCTGATCTTTGTGGGGGAAAGCCGCATTTTTGTTGCCCACTTTGCCACAAGCGGAGGGACCAGCCGCTGCGCCTCCTCTTTGTAGAAGCGGTTGATATGCGCTTCAAAGAGTGTTTCGTCATAGGCGTGATAGCGAAGCGTGAAACGCTCCTCTTCAAAATGCAGTGACGTTCTTTGTTTTTCATGAGAGAGAAGATGCAGGGGGTAGGGTTTGCCAAGGTAGTAGAGCTCGCTCTTCTCTGAAAAGCTTCTGATGCTGCCTTTCTGGGAGGCTATCTTCTCCCGTGCACGGTTGATCCATGCAGATTTCTTCAGCAGGATCTGCTCTATACGCGCTTGCGAAATTTTGGGTGACTTGATGATGAGGTCCCCTCTATCGTCAAACCTGAGGTAGATATGTTTGAGCCTGGGATTGACGATATGGGTATAGTGTGGCAGAAGAGGAAGCATCGGTGTTTAGTAGCTTTCCTTTCCGTGTTTGAATATCTTTTTCTCGAAGAGTGAGCCGTCCTGGTTGTACTTTACGGCCGGTCCATGCTTGATCCCTCTGAGATAGGTGATGGTCATCATCGGCGAACCGTTTTCGTAGTAGGCGGTTGCGACCCCGTCGATACGTCCGTTCACATAGGGTTTTACGAGACGGACACGCCCTTGCTCGTCGTAGAGTGTCTCCTTTCCGTGCTTCACCCCGTTTTGGATCTCCACATGTGATATCAGCCTGCCTTCGTATCCATACTGTTTGCGCAAACCGTTCATCCCGCTCTTGTCATAGAGCAGAAACTCTGAACGGAGCATTCCGCCGGTATAGTACTCTTTTTTGACCTCTACCACCCTTTTTTTGGGAGTCGGCCCGCCTGATGTTGCACTGTTGCACCCGCTTAACAGAAAAACAAGCAGAAATAAGAGTAGAAACGATAACTTTTTCACAGGATCCTCCTTGCTTTGTTGTGATATGTGAAAGTAGTATACAATAAATCATTTTTGGTTTGCTTTGGAAGAGGGGAAACTTCTCTGACGACGGCGGGCGATTGTTGACAACAGCCCCGCCAGACGGGTATAATGCACCAATTTTTAGCGCAAAAGGATCAGAGATGATGAAGATCATAGAGTATTTTTTACATAATAAAAGGCTCAATTATGTACTGCTCTTTTTTCTTCTTTTCCTGGGGATGAATGCCTATCAGAGTATCCCCAAGGAGCTTTTCCCCGAAATCGCTCTGGAGAAGATCTCGATCACGGGAGCCTACAGCGGGGCGAGTGCAGAGAACCTGGACAAGATGGCGGTACGGGATATCGAGGATGAGCTGGGTGACATCAATGGGGTAGAGAGTATCGAGACGGTGATACGTCCGGGGAGTTTCTCTATCCTGATCAACCTCGAAAACGGCGCGGATAAAAGCGATGCACTGGACAAGGCCAAAGATGCCATCGCCAGAAGCAGACAGTACCTCCCTGCGGATATGGTAGAGCCAACCGCCCAGATACTCAACCACAACAGGCCGTTGATCAGCCTCTCCCTCTCCAGTGAAAAACTGAGCAAAGGTGAGCTGATAGAACGGGCAAAAGAGATCAAATCCCAAATTGCCAGATTGCCGTATATCAGTGAAGTGAGTATCTACGGGGATGCGGACCAGGAGGTCTCCATCCGTCTGAGAAAGGATCAGGTGCGTGCGTACGGTCTTGACCCCTCCGCCGTGATCTCTGCGGTGTCAAACCTCTCCTATATCTATCCGATCGGGGATATCAAAGAGAGCGGGAACTATATCTTCCTCTCCACCGTACACGGGAAAGAGGGGAAGGAGGCGTGGGAGTCTTCACTGATAAAAGTCGGAGAGCACCAGGTCAGGCTCGGGGATATCGCCGAGATAGAGATCACCTATCCACAGGATCAGACCCTCTCTACCTTTAACGGCAGAAGCAATATGACGCTGGTGATCTCAAAAGGTGCTGAAGGAAATGCGATCGAGCTTGCGCAGACACTCAGAACATTTGCCGAAAACCAACTCTCCGGGAAGTATCCTGAGGTCTATTTCGATCTCTACCAGGATACATCCAAACCGGTCAAAGACCGGCTTAATGTCGTGATATCGAACCTGTTTTTCGGGCTGATCCTCGTTTTCGCATCGATGGCACTGCTGATCAATGCCCGTATCGCTACCGTGGTGGCGATGGGGATACCGATCTCGTTTGCCGTGGGGCTGATCTTTATCTATGTGATGGGGTATTCGATCAATATTGTCTCCCTGCTCGGGGGATTGATCGTTATCGGTATTGTCGTGGATGATGCGATCGTGGTCGGTGAAAATATACAGCGCTATATCAATCAGGGGGTCGAGAAAAGGGAGGCGGTGATCCGGGGGGTAAAAGAGATGCTCCTTCCGGTCTCTCTGGCTACATTGACAACGATCGCGGCATTCCTGCCGCTTTTCATGATGACAGGTGAGATCAAGAACTTTATCATCCTGATTCCGATTGCGGTGATCCTGATCCTGATCGGTTCTCTGATCGAGAGTTTTCTCTTCCTTCCTCTGCATGCCGAGGAGATACTCAAAAAACAAAAAAACATGATCGACTGGACAAGATTTCAGGATTGGTACGAGAGACTGCTGCATAAGGTGATACACTACCGGTATACCTTCCTCTTCACCTTTGTGGTGCTGATCCCTATTTTGACACTCCTGACAGTGAGGATGCTGAACTTCCAGTTCTTCCCGAGTTTTGACGGAAACTACCTCTATATCTCGGGGAAAGCCAACATCGATACACCGATCGAAGAGACACAGAAGATCGCCGAGGCGATTGAACAGTTTGTCATCGAACACAAGGATGAATATGCCCTCAAGGCGACATCCACTGTCACGGGAAGCAGGGTGGCGCTCTCAGGAGAGAGCGAGCAGGGAGACAACCTGCTCTATATCACCCTGGAGCTTTATGATATGGAGCCCCAGAACTTCATCGATGCGCTGGTGAATCCCATCCTGACCTTTGAGTTCAACTTCAATGACCCCGAACGTATCAGAAAATACCATACCTATGAGATCGCGCAGATGCTCAAAGAGGAGATCAAACCTCTCCGGGAGAAATATGGGCTTGAAGAGCTTGGAGTGAAGGAGCAGAAACCGGGGCTCATCAAAAGTGATATCAAGATCAATCTCAGCAGCAAAGAGAGTGAAAAGATCGCTGAGGCGATCACAAAGATCAAAGCAAAACTTGAGACGGTCGCGCATGTCAGGGATGTTACAGATAACGCGCAGCTGGGGAAAAAAGAGTACAAACTGCGCATCAACAGCTATGGGGAGCAGCTCGGTCTGAACGAGCGTATGGTTGCCCAGACCCTGGCGGGTTACTTTCTGGACAGCCGCAAAGCGATGACCTTTGGAGAATCGGGTGTAATGGAGATACGAACGCGTGCCCTGGGTAAAGACTCCGAGGATACTTTGATGAACTTTATGGTCCCTACGCCGGAGGGTTCCTTTGTCAAACTGACAGAGATTGCCGAGATCGAGAAGAGCAGGGCGTATGAGAAGATCGAAAAGTACAATGGGAATATTGTCAAGTCTGTCTTTGCGAATGTGAATAAGAAACAGACCACCCCGCTGGACGTACTCAAAGAGATCGAACCTCTGCTCGAAGAGATCAAAAAAGAGGGGGTCACGGTCACTCTGCAGGGAGAGAGCGAGAAGAACCAGCAGCTGAAGAACGATATGCAGAGCGCTGTGGTGATCGCGCTCTTTTTGATCCTGATCACACTGCTCTTTATCTTCCCGCGTATCCGCTATGCGCTGATGGTCATGTCTGTGATCCCCTTTTCGCTCCTGGGGGCGCTGGTCGGGCACCTGATCCTGGATATCAACCTCTCGATGCCTTCGGTGATCGGTATGCTCGGACTTGCGGGGGTCGTCATCAATGACGGGATCATTATGCTGGACTTCCTCCATGGCACACACAATGCAGAGACCTTCTATGAGCGGGCAAAGCTGAGGCTCAGGCCGATTTTGATCACCTCTATCACGACCTTTCTGGGGCTCTTTACGCTGATCTTCTATGCAACGGGGCAGGCGGTGATCCTGCAGCCGATCGCGATCTCTCTGGGGTTCGGACTGCTCTGGGGTACGGTGCTCAACCTTGTCTATCTTCCGGCCCTCTATGCGGTGGTCAACAAGATCAAACCGACAAGAGGGTAAGATAGAAAAAAAGAGAGGGTGTAATGATGCACAAAATGATCATTCCGATACTACTGGTTGCCGCCTTGCTGGGCGGTGCGTTCTTTCTGGCTTTTACTCCGGGCGGAAATGCCCTTTTTCTGCCCTCTATCAATGCCCATCTGAAGGAGCGTGTCACGGGGGCGAAGGTGGAGCTGCTGTCGTTCTCTCTGACACCGGGTTCTTTGACGGCGGTTGCGAAAGTCAATGATTCTGTCAATGTCACAGCCCAGGGGCCCGTCGATCTTTGGGATCAAAGTTTTGATCTGAGCTACAGGGTGGATGCGAAGAAGATAGAGAGCAAAGCGTTGACGATCGATAAGGCGCTGCATATCAAGGGAAAAGCTATAGGTAGAGCGGAAGATATGCATATCACCGGAAGCGGTGAAGCTTTCGCCTCAGCGATCAACTATGACCTGAATCTGAAGGAGAACCGGCCGGAGAACATCAGGTTCTACCTTCAGGATGCGAGCATTGCCGAGCTGCTTGCTGTTGCAGGGGAAAAACCCTATGCAAAAGGGCGTATGAGCATTGATGTCAATATGCCGACACTGGATCCCGGGAATCCCCAGGGGGAAGCGCACCTGAAGATCATCGATGCGCTCATCGATGCTGTAATACTTAAAGAGGCGCACCGGATCGCTTTGCCGTCAGATACCCCGCTGCAGGCAGACATCACTGCCCGGACAGAGGGGGAGATGATCCTGGCAAAAGGGGAGGTCATCACAGCACTCGCATCGCTCGCCCTGAGTGGGACCCGCTATCATATGGAGAACCGGAAACTGGATACAGACTACCTGCTCGATATTCCTGATATGAGTCGATTCAAGAACGTGGTGGATGCACAACTGGGAGGAGAGCTTAAGATTGCCGGAAAGGTCTCATTTCAAGGGGAGAATCTTACTGCAACAGGGGTAACGCATTCGCTTGGCGGGGAGAGCAGATTCACCTATGAGAATGATACCCTGAACGCTACACTCAAAGAGGTAGAGACTGCTGATTTGCTAGCGATGATCGGAGAACCCCGATATGCGAAGGGAAAACTCTCTGCCAATATCTATCTCAACCATATGCACGATCTGTCCGGAAAGTTTGATATCAAAAGCAGTGGATCTGCAGTGACCCCGGTCGTAAAAAAAGCGCTGGATCTGAACCTTGGAAAGCAGTTCAACTACAATATGGTTGCAAGCGGTAAGATCAAGGAGAACACAGTATATGCACAAACAAAGCTCGATACCACGATGGCCAGGCTCGATATGCCCGATATCGTCTATGCGATCGCTCCGGGGAATCTTCGCTCATCGTACCATCTCTATATCCCCGACCTGGGAAAACTTCAGCCCCTGACAGGAAAGCAGTACCGGGGAGATATGGACTTCAGGGGAGAGCTCACCAAAGCAAAAGATCTTATCATCACGGGGGAGGGAAAAGAGTTTGACGGCAGCGTCTCCTACAGGCTTGTCAACGAAAGGATCAAGGCGGACGTCCACGGTGCCACTGTCTCCAAGGTAATGTATATGCTTGGATATCCGCAGGTGCTTGAGGCGCTGAGCGAAGCAAAAGTAGACTACAACTTTGCCACACAGAGAGGAAGGGTGGACGCAACGCTTGACAGCGCGCGCATCCTTCCCAACCAGTTGACAATGCTGCTCAAGCAGGTACTGCAGATCGACCTGACAAGGGAGCGTTACAACCAGGCGACTTTTGTCTCGACGATCTCCCCGACACGGTTTGACTTTGACTTTATTGCACAGAACCCTGTCAGCCATTTCAAGATCCTTGACGGTGTCCTCGAGAAAAAAAGTGAGCGGATCACCGCTTCTGTCGATATGCGGTATAAAGACAAAGACCTGAAAGCAAAGATCACGGGGACACTCGATAGGCCGAAAGTGGCACTGGATACCTCCTCTTTCATCAAATCAAAACTGGACAGCAAAATGGATAAAGTGCTGGATAAAAAGCTGAAAGAGGGAGAGGGAGAAAAGGTCAAAGAGCTTTTCAAGGGATTTTTGAGGTAAAGCAATGGAGCCTATTGCGCCGGAGTAGACTCTTGGATATAATCATGGTATGAATATGTTGCCCTTTGTTGTCATCTTCCTGGGGGTGTTTGCCCTGATCAGTATCTATATCAGCCGGCGCCTGATCAATTATCTGCACCTCAGTGAGCAGGTCAAATATCTGCTGCGTCTTTTCCTGGTCCTCAACTATGTAGGCATCTTCGGCTATATGCTGGCACGCTACTTCGGTGATACCCCGAACTGGCTCTACTTCCTGCTCTCCCTGCCGATCGGGGTGTTCTTTTTGCTCTTCTGTACCGCGGTGATCTATGATATCTTCAGGGTGGGAATGCTGGGGATACCGATGGAGCCCCAGCGCAGGGACTTTTTCAAAAAGGGGCTGGATATCGGTGCGTTGGGAGTCGCATTTGGGGTGAGTGCCAGGGCAACATATGAGGCTCGTATCGTTGAGCTTGAAGCGGTCAGTGTCAAGATCAGAAACCTGGCAAGACCTTACACCGTGGTGCAGTTGAGCGATATCCATATCGGGGGGTTGATCAATGAGAGATTCATCAAAAATGTTGTCAAGCGTGTCAATGCACTGAAGCCTGACCTGGTTGTCATCACCGGCGACCTGGTGGATGTGAAGCTCTCCCAGGCCCAAAAAGCCCTGGAGGCTTTAGGCAGGCTGGAGTCAACCTACGGTACCTGCTTTATCGTAGGAAACCACGAATACTTCCATGGTATCGAAGAGATCATAGCGCATGTCAAAATGTTGGGGATCAGGGTGCTGGAGAATGAAAATCTCTATATCGGTGAAGCGGGAGAGGGATTCAACCTCGCCGGGGTCTATGATATATTCGGATATCGGATCGGGCATCACCAGCCGGATTTGGCGCTTGCACTCCGGGGAATCGACCCGGAGGCACCTACGGTACTGCTTGCCCACCAGCCTCGTTTTGTCGAAGAGGCGGACGGGAAAGTAGATCTGGTGCTGAGCGGACATACCCATGGCGGACAGCTCTATCCTTTCAAGGCGCTGGTGAAACTCCAGCAACCCTATGTCAGCGGGCTGCACAGGCACAGTGAAAGGACGCAGGTCTATGTCAACAAAGGGACAGGATTCTGGGGTCCACCGATGCGGCTGGGGGCGAGCAGCGAGATTACCTATATTACATTAACGGAAGGATAAACGATGATACTTACCAACTGTTATCTCCATATGGAGCTCCCTGAAGTGCACTCTCTCAAAGGACGCAGGTCCGTGCTCAACAGCCTCAAAGAGAAGCTCAAAAGGTTCAATGTCTCACTGCTGGATATCAGCGGGGAGTATGTCAAGGAGGCGGATATCGCCTTTGTCTTCCTTTCTCATAATGCACGCAGTGCAGCACAGTACCGGGAAGAGATCGAGTCGATGCTCTTGCGCAACTTCTCGGAGTACTTTTATGAACTGGAGTATGAGGAGATATAGAGAACACTCAGCACTCAGCACTCAGCACTCAGCACTCAGCACTCAGCACTCAGCACTCAGCACTCAGCACTCAGCACTCAGCACTCAGCACTCAGCACTCAGCTCGCCGAGAAGCTCTTCATCAACTCCTGCATCTGCTGCATCTGCTCAGGTGTCAGCTCTTCGCCTTCTTCTCCCTCGTTCATCATCGCCTCGGAAGCGCTTTTGACAGGGAAATCCGGTAGTTTGAGATCATCCTCGGAGAGAGAGATACCAAGATCGATCTTTGTGGCTGTTGTGGTATGCCTGATCCCCATTATTTCTGCTTCGCTTTTGAGCATGATCCCTTTGTAGAGCCAGAGTTTCACCGCCATCATCTCCCATACTTCGCAGGGATAGCCCATGACTTTCTCTTCGCCGATCTTTTTGCCCCCCATGGACGCGATCATCTCTTTGCCTGTTTTGGCGAACTCCTGATATTCGGAGTGTTTCAGCATCTCGGGGGTGTATTCGTAGATCACCTTCTCTTCGAAGTCCACAACGAAAAGTTTCCCATGATCGACCTTGGTCATCTGCCTTTCTTGTTCGGTTCTTCCCATGGTGGTCGTTTTGCTCTCTTCGGTATGCAGCTCTACACTCCCCCACGCGTTGAAGAGGGTTTTTGCAGTGCCCCTGCTATCGATATTGACTCCCATCATATTGCCGCTTTGGGTGATGGTATACTCGATCATTCCGGATTTCACTTCGTAACGTTTCTCCTCTGCACCGAGCGTGCTTATCATTGCCAGGGTGATCAGTAAAGCGTTTAGGATTTTTATCGGTTTCATCGTGTTGACTCCTCCCTTTTTTCATGATTATAACCAAAAATCAAGGCAGTGTGATAAAAAATAATGGGGTTGGGCGGGGATGGCAGGAGGGGTGATTTCTGCCATGTGTTGTATCGGGAAACAGCGGCTTCAAAGAGAAGCCGCTGCAGGCAGTGCATCATCATCTTATGCTGTTTCTCATCCATGACCGAACTTCCATCCACGGCATAGCCTGGTTTTGGATGTTTTGGGTTTTATCTAATCTATACTATAATGGGCGACTTAAGACGATACTTCTTTTGGGGAAGGGAGAAGATCGAAAGTTTTTTACCGCTTTTTACTGTATCTCCATAGTCTTATTGCATTATGTTTACGCTACAAAAAGGATCAACAATGTCAAGTGGAAAGAAAATATTAAAAATAGCACCATGGGGGTTGGCTGTTATGTTTTTTACAGCATGTGGAAACGACCATCACAACAGAGAGGTGAAACACTCTATCAGCACTGCCTCATTGCCGCTCATACGGGCTCTTGAAACCAATGCCACCGCGCTGCATCGTGAAAATAAAGCCTCATTTACTGTAACACGGGGTCATCAGGAGTTGCCACGTTAAAAAAAGCTGAATTCTATGAAAGTTTTTAGCTTTTTCATTGATTCCAGCCGATTCGTTTTTCATAAAATTCAGGATCAA
>JACXUO010000145.1 GCA_014763885.1 Campylobacterales bacterium | reverse complement strand
GCGATATCCTGTCACGAAGGGATGTACAGGCGATACGCCGACTGCGGAGCTGATTGAGTGCCTGGCACCGGACAGACGTGTAGGTATAGAGATCATCGGCATTCAGAACGATGCGCAATAACACTATCAGGAGGAGATAAAAAATGGGTAAAGAGATTGTAGTCATTGTCAAAGAGGGACAGAATGTCATCTCAAGTAATACAGTGACGGAAGGCAGCGGAAAACCTTTGGTCATCAAGGCGAAATCGCACCAGTCCTATGAGCTTAAAGATCTCACTACGGGCGTCGCTCCCGATCAGATCTATATCATACGGGACGGCAAAAACCTCAAAATCAAAGTCGGCAGAAAAGATAAAAAAGGAGATGATACTGCAGATATCATTATCGAAGAGTATTTTGAGCATGATAATGCCCTGATCGGGGTTGCAGAGAACGGGGAATACTACAACTACATTCCTCAGGGCGCAAATCCGGAGGCATCCTACTACAGCCTTGGGGGAGAAACGATCGTAGAGAGCGAAACTGACTGGCTTCCGATCATCCTCGGTGTACTCGGTGCAGGTGCGATCGCTGCGGCTGCAGGCGGCGGTGGTGGCGACACCCCTCCTCCGGTAGATAATTATGCTCCTGATATCCTCACGGTAACATTGACTGACAATGAAGCTCCAATAGAAGGAGAGATCACTCCAGGTACTATTACCAATGATACAACTCCTGTGATCAGCGGTATTACAGAGGCCGGTGCTGAAGTCACTGCCAAAGATGATGGCGGAAACATACTTGGTACCGCTACAGCAGACGGCAGCGGAAAATATACCATTACTCCGACCGAGGCACTGAGTGAAGGCCAGCATTACATTCAAGTCACTGCCGCAGATGCCGCGGGTAATGATATTACTGTCTCATCAGTAATTTTCACCGTAGATACTACAGCTCCGCTTGCCCCGGAGCTTAATGCCACCGATGGAAGCCCGATCACAGGTACAGCCGAAGCTGGAAGTACCGTTACGATCACCGATGGTGAAGGGAATCTGATCGGTACCACCACGGCAAACCAGAATGGCAACTTTATCATTACGCCGGAGACCCCGGTTCCTGACGGAACAGTGATCTACGCTACGGCTACAGATGCGGCGGGAAATGAAGGTCCACAGGGTACAACAACCGTAAACTCTGCTTTGGTGGATACGCCG
>JACXUO010000007.1 GCA_014763885.1 Campylobacterales bacterium | reverse complement strand
CTTCAGGGCGGTCCGCTTGTGCATGTGGTTGCGGCAAAAGCTGTAGGTTTCAAACACAACCTGAGCCCTGAGTGGAAGGTCTATGCAAAGCAGGTTAAAGCCAATGCTGCGGTACTTGCGGAGGTATTGATGAAGAGAGGTTATGACGTTGTTTCCGGCGGTACAGACAACCACCTCGTACTTCTCTCTTTCCTCAACAAAGACTTCTCGGGTAAAGATGCGGACGCGGCACTTGGTGCAGCGGGTATCACCGTAAACAAAAACACGGTTCCGGGTGAAACAAGAAGCCCGTTTGTCACTTCAGGTATCCGTATCGGTTCTCCGGCACTGACAAGCAGAGGGATGAAGGAAGCCGAGTTCGAGATCATTGCGAACAAGATCGCCGATGTGCTTGACAATATCAATGATGCAGCGCTTCACGCGAAGATCAAGGAAGAGATGAAAGCGCTTGCCGCCAACTTCAAGATCTACGATAAACCGATCTATTAATGAGCGTTCATTTAACGTACCTCTTTAACATGTCATCCTCGTGTTTGACACGGGGGTCCACATATGATAGTCAAGCAACTTCTGGATTCCCGATCGCAGTCGGGAATGAGAGGAACTTCTTATTTGACTTAACAACCATATCTCTCAAGGGCCAAATCGTTGCAAGTATTTGACCTCGACCTTTTTGACAGCCACTACTATATCAAACGCAACAGTATCGTTGAACAGATCGTCTTCAACAACCGTACTTTTTATGCGAAGTTCGAACGTATCAACGAACCGCTTACCCCTCTGCTCTTCGAACAGCATCTGCAACGCGAATTTGTCATTGCCGCACCTCTGCTTGAAGAGGGATATACCAACTATCTCGTGATCGAATACAAAGGGGAAGAGTATCAGAGGTTCCACCATCTGATCAGGCATCTTTTTTCTGCTTTGGAAATAGAGAACTATCATATCTATCAAGCGAAGAGCGAAGAACGGTTACAGGTCTTTATCGAGGTGGAGAGGCTCCCTTTGGAAGAGGCGGATAGACGCCTGAAAGAGCTCTCGGACATGCTCAAACAGAAACTTACAAAAAAGTGGAAATGTCTACCCGACAGCTCTTTGCCTGAAGCCTACAATATCGTTACCCTCCCCTACAAAAAATGCTAAGGAAGAAATCTCCCTCTTTCAAAAAGGGGGAGAATACTCCGTGCAGATTACTCTACACTGACTGTTTTTGAGAATACCTCCGTGACAAGGTGTTTTGCCGCATCACTCGCTGCCTGATCAAGGAAACCATCCTCACCCGTAATAAACTGCCCGTTCGCACCTTTTTGCATATAGTAGACTTTGTAGGTCACACTCACTCCTGTTTTCCCTGAAACATCATAGGTAAGCGTATAGCTCTCTGTCTCGTTGGGGCTCAGCCGGGTGTCTTTGTCAACCATATTTGAGTCAAATCCTGGGCGCACTACAAATACTCCAGGTGTTGAAGCATTGTTATCCAGGTCATATTTTTTCCCTGTTTCGTGTCCGTAGATACGTGTAAAATTTGTTGTGTCCGAAGCCTCTACGATGGCTGCGTTGAAGACTTTCCCTTCAGTTTTACCACCGCTTACTGTTTGGTTTTTCACTGTCGTATCTGCTCCCGGAATCGTCACTGTACCTGTCTGCGCACTGGCAAAGTTTTGGGAGGAAACACTGCTGCCGTCAAGATCGGCTGTTTTTCCCGGGAAATCAAGGTTTGCACTGCCGTTTTCATTAACCACTACTGTTGCCTCTGCACTGCTGTGGAGTGTTTTTCCGGAGAGTGTTACAACAGTGTTTTCGATATCCTCAAATGCAGAGTTGCCTGTCGCACCGGAGTATGCGACCCTGTTCCCTTCTCCGTCTGTAACGATCACCCGAGTCAGCACGCGGCGCATAGGATGGGCTCCGGGGAACATATGCGCCGTTTTGTTTGTGATAGTAGTCGTCACTGTGAGCGTATCGCCATTCACACCAGCTTCCAGACCAGCACCGAATCCGCTTTTGATCTTCGCGACCGCCGCTGCTTTATCACCGCCGGTTTTGCTTGCTCCCAGGAAAGCGTGAGAGTTCAGCCATCCGCTTGCTACAGGGTTCTCTTCCCCAAACCCTTCGCTGTCATCGGCATAGAAGTGCGAGGTGAGGATAGATTTGTCCGTGAAGAGCTTATCCGGGCGTGCCCACTGGTGCAGCACCGTCCCTTCAATACGCTCCATATGGCACTTTTGACACTTCGGAGAGGTCATCGTATCATGCATATTGTCATCGTCGCCTGTAGTGACCGCATTCCACGTGGAACAGAGCTCCATGAATGTCCCTGCACCCTCTTCCCCGGAAGGTACTGCTGCACCAGCACTTCTCTGGTGGCAGCTTAAGCAGAGAGATTTGCCGTGATTACCGAAATGGTTGTTTTCATGGGAGTCAAAGTCCGGATGCACCTGAGCGCTTCTGTTCGTTTCATCGCTCTCATTTTCATTTCTGATGCCAGTGACACCAAACGGCCCGTAGAACGGTCCACCGGTAAAGTGCACTTTGCCGCCGGTTCCGTTGAGATCTTTGCTTGTCATCGTGTAGCGGCCGTCTGCGGTTTTGTTTAGATCATACGCGTCAAACGCTTTGGGTGTATGGGCATAGTCCGCATACTTTTCAGGCCCCCAGAGACGGAAGAACTTGTTCATGTCAGGATCTGTTGCATCTTTACTGTAGTGAAGCGCGTCTCCGGCCTCTGCCATGACCTTCCCATGCGGCCCTACACGCATCTCTTTTGCCAGTGTGTAAAAATCAGGGTCCTGCGTGAGCCCCATCAGTCGCGGAGTCTCTATGCTGTGGCAGAATGCACAGTTGATCCCCTCCCGGTTCGCCTCATGTCCGATATGATAACTTGCCTGGTATAGCTTCTCATCGGCACTGACTGCAACAACCGATGCCGTCAGTGTGGGATCGTAAGCTGGAGCAAGGTTGCTTTGGTTGTTCTCTTTGGCTGTATCCAAATCTTCTGTTGTGACAGCAGCATCTTTCAAGGCTGTGATCTCGACTTTGAAGTCACCCGCATAGTAAGCTGCGGGCGCATGACACTTGATACAGGTCTGCGCAGCCCCTTTGAAAACCTGTTCTGTATACTCTTTGGTACCTGTCGGGTTAGTCCCTATTTTTGCGATATGGATACGCAGAAAGTCCTGGAACTTGCTCTGGAAGATCGGATCAGACCATGATTTTCCATGCATCGAGCCTTTCCATGTATCGTAGAGTTCATTGTGGCAGTTCTGACACTTTTTATCGGCACTGTCAAACAGTGTATGTCCATAGCCTGTGCCGGTATGATACTCCGCCTCCGCGGCGGACGGCACTGCGATCCTCTCCTCACCTTTATAGTCTATATAGGAGATACTTCCATCAGACCGTATTGTCTGATAGCCCAGCTCGCCTTCTCTCGGCTCCGATTCGGAACTGCTGTTTGAACCACATCCGATCAGGAACACAGCTACGGCTATGCACATTATCCTATCCACACTTTTCATGATTACTCCTTTTGATCAACCCTATCAATATTTTATATTAATTATTTTAAATAATTTGTATTTATATTTTTAGATTATGATTATTTTCAAAAGATGTTTCATATTCACTCAGATAGAACTCCTAATCATCTATATAGATAAATATGATATAATCAAATTAAATTTATTTGGGAGAGTTTTTCTGCTATGAACGATCATAATCTTGATGACCTCATTATCGATGATATACAACCAAACCAATCCAACAAGGCCAAAAGTTTTCTGACAATTATCGCATTGGCGATTGTTGTGCTTATCGTCTCCATCATTTTTACAAAGATCCTCCTCAAAGCACCAAAGCATGATCAACTTCTTTTTGAACAAAATGAAACAGAGATCATCAGTCCTGACCTAACACTCCAGAGTGCAACAGAGAGAGAGGAGGAGAGATCCGAAGCATTGGGATCAACAGAAGAGGAAACGCAGCTTGATCTTTCCCAGGAGACAGAAACCGCAGTAAAAACAGAGGAGGTACCTGCTCCTTCCGAGGCTCCAACAGCGGTATCGGCTGCTCCCCTGAAGCCTACGGACCTGGCGATAACAGAAACCGCTGAAAAAACGGAAGAGACAGAGAACGAACCTGCACCTGCATCGATGCCCGAACCAGAAGAGGAGAAGCCAACAAGGATCCTTGAGATCGCAGAGGAGTCTGCTGCTGCCAAAACAGAACCGCGCATCCCAGAGAAGCGCTATCAAAAAAAGGTTCCGGAAGCAATGCAGAAACCTGTAGAGAAAAAGGTACAGGCACCAAGAACCAAACCCGCGAATCCCATCACCAGACCCCAGGCGAACAGCCCCAAAGGGACTCGAACCGGAAGCTATTATATCCAGGTGGGTGCCTTTAGCAAGGTTCTCAGCCAGCGTTTCCTGGACAGGATCTCCCAGAACGGTTTTCACTATACGATCACCAAAAAAAGTCCAAGAGGGCTCAGAAAACTCCTTATCGGGCCATATCCGGATAGAAAATCTGCAGAACGCGCACTTGTCAGAGTCAAAGACCGTATCAACAAAAGCGCATTTCTGCTTAATAAGAAGTAATCATGCATAAAACCATACTATTTGACCAACTCACCCCTGTAGCACTTTATGGGAAGATCAAAACACTCTTCCCTAACGAGATCACGATGCTCTTTGAAAGCGTTGTCAATACAGCAGACGGGAACTTCTCCTTTATCACGATAGGGGCGCAGGAGCGTCTGAGATACAAAGATAAAACGACACGCTATACTGATCAAAGCGGGGCTGAGCAGGAACTCGACGAGAACCCTTTCCATTTTTTGAAGGGATACTATGCTTCACTGGACCAGGCAGAGTATCAGGCAAAAGCGGAAGAGGCGGGATTCTCTTTTGTTGATGGATTCATCGGTTTCATCGGCTATGACATGGTAAAAGTCTTTGAGCCTGTCCTTGAAAAAAGTATGGATGGCCTCTATGATCCGCTCAACACGCCGGATCTTGATCTTGTACGCCCATCGATCATTATCGCCTATTCCCATAAAAATGCCAAACTGACACTGATTCTGAATGATGAACGTCTAAGCAGCGAGTTCAATGAGATCGAAAAGTCTCTTGGAGACATCTGCATCCCGATGCCGCTTCAACCCGTGGAGCTGGAAGGTGAAGGTGAGTTCAGTATCGAGGAGGAACGCTTTAAAGCAATGGTGGATGAGTGCAAAGAGAATATCCGTGCCGGTGATATCTTCCAGATACTGCTCTCCAACCGCTATACCCAGAAAGGAGAGATCGATCCTCTGAGCTTCTACAGGGTTCTGCGTTCAAAGAACCCCTCCCCTTACCTTTTCCTGCTTGAGTATGAAGATTTCTCGATCTGCGGTTCAAGCCCGGAGGTGATGGTAAGGCTTACCAATGGCGAGATACTCCTGCGCCCGATCGCAGGTACACGCAAAAGAGGCAAAACCAACCAACGGGACAAAGAGCTCGAAGCCGAGCTTCTGGCGGACCCCAAAGAGCGTGCGGAACACCTTATGCTGATCGACCTCGGGCGCAATGATGTGGGACGTGTGGCGAAAGTGGGAACCGTACAGGTGACTGAGATGATGCGCGTAGAGAGATATTCGCATGTGATGCACCTGGTCTCCGATGTCGAAGCGATGATCGACGAGGATAAAGATATGTTCGACCTCTTTGCAGCGACCTTTACAGCCGGTACAATGACAGGCGCGCCAAAGATCAAGGCAATGGAACTGATCGCGGGATACGAGAAACTCAAGCGGGGGTTCTACTCAGGTGCGATAGGCTATTTTGCATTCAACGGCAATATGGACTCCTCTATCGCCATCCGTACTGCGCTGATCAAGCCCGATTCCATTACACTCCAGGCCGGTGCGGGCGTCGTAGCAGACTCTATCCCCGAACTTGAGTACCTGGAGGTCAAAAACAAACTGGGTGCACTGCTCGCAACCCTCAAAGAGATGGAAAACCTCTAAACCTGATTTTTCAATAGTTAAAGAGGGCCGGATGGTATCCCCGGACCTCTTCAAAAGATCCCCTCCCCATCATACCAAAACCAGCCCCATGTTTGAAAGATTTATACAGAACTAAAAGCCCGGTTGCTCAGAGCTTTTAAGCACGCAGGAATTTAATCCCTGCTGCATCTATTGTAAGCGTATTCTTTTATGCATACTATCCTAAAACTTCATACTCAATCCCGCAGTAATCATACGTCCGGGGTTTACCGAGATGGAAAGGTCTTCGGCATCAAAAACACCGTCCTCATTCCTGTCACTGCTTGATCTCGCTGTGCTGTAATATAAATATTTATTCCCCCTTCCCCGCTAAGCAACTCTAAGCTAAAATTAGAGGATCAAAACCAAGGACAGACTATGTCAAAACATCTTTTTGCCATCTTCGGCAATCCCGTTTCCCATTCAAAATCACCGCTGATGCACAACCTTGCCTTTAAGGGACTGGGGATCGACGGATGCTATACCCGCTACCTGCTGGAAGAGGGAGAGAAGCTCAGAGAAAAATTTTTTGCACTGGGGCTCAAAGGGATCAATATCACCGTTCCGCACAAAGAGCATGCCTACCGGGCCTGTGACATCCTGGATCCTTTTGCCCAAAAGGTAGGTGCCGTCAATACGATCGTGGAAAAAAACGGAAAACTCTATGGCTACAATACCGATGCGCCCGGTTTCCTCAAGGCGATCAGTGAATTCAAGGGAGCGAAAAAGGTCCTTTTTCTGGGTGCAGGCGGTACGGCACAGTCCACCTCGATGATCCTCAAAGAGGCCGGATATGAGGTCACGATCCTCAACCGCAGTGCAGGTCGTCTGGTACGCTTTCGGGAAGAGGGATTTGAGACCTATACCTTTGATGACTTCAGAATACAAACGTTCGACCTGGTGATCAATATGACCTCAGCAGGACTGAAAGACGATGCCCTGCCTTGCCCCAAAGAGATCCTTGATGCAGTGATACCTCCCGCAAAAGCCTGCATCGATGTGATCTACGGCAAAGAGACACCTTTTCTTAAACTTGCCAAAGCCTATGGAAAACCTACCAAAGATGGTGCAGATATGCTGCTCTATCAAGGCGTCATCGCCTTTGAATATTTTACGGATCATACCTATCGCTTTGATGAGATACTTCCGCATATGCAAAAGGCATTGCGTCTTTGACTCTATCTTGTTGGCAAAATCGTCTTTCCCCAAAATAGCGGGTGACAATTAAATGACAATCTGACACTGTAGAATTCTAACTCAGGGGGAAGAATGAGTGCCGAAAGTAGAAGGATCAACCTTTATATTTCTATCTCGTTCAACTAGATAACATATCGAGATACTTGGTGTATCATAAGTCTCTTATGATACCTTTGCTAAGGTTCGGATAACTTTAGCAGGAAGAAGATACCCTAAAGTTGTCAGCATGGACGTAAAGAACAAGTATGTAAACAGTTCACACATCTCAGAAGCCAAATTTAGAGAGATCATCAGATACTTCTCCGAAGATTTGAATGCTACGCAAATTTCGAATTTAACAAAAATCAGCAGACCTACAATCAATAAATATTTGAAAGCCATTCGTATAAGGATCGCCGAATACTGTACTCAGAATTCCCCCTTCTATCAAAATAGAGAAACAATAGAAAGCTATTTTCAGGACAGGAATATCAGGGGGAGGGAAGGAAGTACCGCAGGAGGGAAAGCCATCCTCTTCGGCCTTTTAAAAAGAGAAGGCAGAGTCTATACCGAGGTGATCCCTGATACAAAGAGGGCGATGATGCAGGCGGTCATAAGAGGAAAATTGGGTATAGACAGTATCATCCATTCAGGGGAGTGGAGAGGTTATCATGGATTGGTCGATATGGGATATAACAGGTATTTCCATGTCCCCCACGAAGGAGATGAATCGGAGAGGGAACACAATCGGATCGACAGAATGGAGTCTTTCTGGAATTATGCCAAAATCAGATTGGCAAAATTCAGAGGGATTGAGAAAGAGAAGTTTAACCTGCATCTCAAAGAGTGTGAATACAGGTTCAATCACAGGGGAGAAGATCTCTATAAACTGCTACTAAAAATCTTCAGAAAAAATCCTATCAAATTATCTTGACGCTATACGATAATTCTTTTCAATACTGTTACCATCAAGGCCACTTCACTACTAAAATCCCTGGAGATATGCTAAAATAACTAAATGGTTATTCTGATTTCTGTGTAAAAAAGCAGTATCTACGGAAAAACAGCACGCCGCAGAAGAAAAAACTTACCATAGTTAAAGAGGCAAGGTACACTATGACAGAAAAAACGATCTTACAACAGGTTATTCCCTATTGCAAAACACTGAAGGTACTCTATGTCGAAGATCACAAGGAGAGCCGGCTTGCCTCGACCCCTCTCTTTGAAGACATCTTCGGCAAAGTAGTGACAGCAGATAACGGGAAAGAGGGGCTCAGTGCCTATATCGATGAGGAGAGCAATACCGGCTGCTATTTTGATCTCGTTATCACAGATATCCAGATGCCTCAGATCAACGGCATCCATATGATCGAATCGATCTACAGGATCAACCCAGAACAAAAGACTATCATCCTTTCAGCCTACCAGAATGAAGAGTATCTTGTCCCGTTGATCAATCTCAATGTCAACGGCTTCATCAAAAAACCTTTGATGCTTGATGAGATCTTCAGCCAGCTCTATAAAATCTTTCAAAAGGAACTGGGGGGAAAAGTGTATCTCTTTGCGGAGAACTACCGCTATGACGCTGAAAACAAAAGACTTTTCAATGCAGATCAGGAGGTTATGCTTACACAGAACGAGACCAAGCTTCTCGATCTGTTGCTCAATAATCCGCAGCAATACTTTTCGATCGAACAGATTTTTGACCATCTCTTTTTCGATAACCCGCTGAAAGATTTCAGCAGCCACTCCATACACGGAATACTCAAACGATTTAAGAGCAAGCTTCCGGACAACTTTATCATCAACAATAAAACCCTGGGATACAAGATCAATGAATCACTTCAAGAAAATCAATAATTGCCACCCTGCCACTGACAAAGAGCATCATGAAAACCGTTAACCTGACCTATACGGATAATGTGCAGCTGGGAACATTTATCCATGCACATGGCCTGGCACGTCAAGAGCATATCCTCATACAGGTATTCACAGGCATCATCGACGAGCAGTTCATTGCAGCCCTGATAGAGAACCTTCTCTCCCACCTTCCGCAAAGCAGGATTATCGGCGCCACAAGTGACGGGATCATTGATAATAACAGGATACTCCAGCTTGATACACTGATCTCCTTTTCGGTGTTCAATACCACCGTGCCGGAGACCTATATCAGCGAGGACCCTGCCGACAGTTACAGTCTGGGCCAGTCACTGGCACGCCAGTTTCCTTCCGAGAAAGAGATCAAAGCGGCCATCTGCCTGACAGACGGGCTTCACACCAACGGGGAGGAGTTCCTCAATGGTCTCTCAAGCATCAACGGTAAAGTGATTATCGCAGGGGGATTGGCGGGAGACAATGGGCAGTTTAAACAGACATATGTATTTTGCGACAAAGGTATTACTTCCTGCGGTGCCGTTTCCGCCATACTCTGGGGCGACGACCTGATCGTATCCAACTACAACAGTTTCGGATGGCAGAAGATAGGGAAAACGCTTACCATTACCAAATGTGATAAGAACCGAGTCTATACAATAGACGGTATGAATGCCACCGAAGTCTATGCCAAGTATCTGGGTGATGAGATCCGGGACAAGCTTCCCTCTACGGGTGTAGAGTTTCCCCTTATCATCCAGAGGGACGGCATCGATACCGCCAGGGCGGTAGTGAAAAAACACTCCGATGGCTCCCTCTCCTTTGCCGGCAACCTGAAAGAGGGAGAAAAGGTCCACTTTGGGTATGGAAATACCGAACATATACTCTACCACAGAGAACAGGTCCTCAACAAAACACAGATGCTTCCTACCGAGTCGATCTTTATCTACTCCTGTATGGCCCGCAGAAGACTGCTTGGAGAGCATCTCAGAAGCGAACTCAACCTCAGTCTCGATGCAGTCAATGTCAATGGATTTTTTACCTACGGGGAGTTCTTCCACTCATGCAATCAGCGCGGACTGCTGAACCAGTCCCTGACCCTGTTGATCTTGAGTGAAAGTCCGGAGATCAGAGCCTATACCCCAAAAGGTACCCCACCCGTAGAGTACAACGATTCGGTACAGACGGTCAACGCACTTTCACACCTGATCGCCCAGACGACCGAAGAGCTGATGGAGCTGAACCGGAGACAAAAATCGATTTTACGGCAAGAGGTGGCAAAAAACAGGGAAAAGGACCAGCTCCTTCTGCATCAATCCAAACTCGCCCAGATGGGGGAGATGATCAATATGATCGCCCACCAGTGGAGACAACCACTCAACACGATCTCTTCAGTGAGCTCCTCGCTTTTGCTGAAAAGCCAGCTGAATATACTTGACCGCGAAACACTGGAGTCAAAGCTAAAAGATATCAATACCTACATCGAACATCTCAGTACCACGATCAATGACTTTAGAGAGTTTTTCCGGCCGAACAGGGAAAAAGAGATCACCGATATCGTCGAAGTGATCTCCTCTCTCAAATCCATTATCGGCGACCAGCTCAACAGTGACAATATCTCTCTTGAAATTATCATAGAACACCCCGTCAAACCTATATTCTCCTACCCAAATGAAATCAAACAGGTGATACTCAACCTGATCAAGAACGCAAAAGATGCGATCAACAGCCACTGCACAGCCAAAGGCAAAATCACTATCCGTGTCAACGCATCAGAGGAACATATCTCCATCAGTATCACGGATAACGGGGGCGGCATCCCCGCAGAGATCCGGGAAAAAATTTTTGAACCCTATTTTACGACCAAAGAGAAGGATGGTACCGGGATAGGACTCTATATGTCCAACGTAATCGTCAAACAGCACCTGAACGGTTCTTTGGCATTTTACAACACGCAGGATGGCACGACCTTCGTGATAAAGCTGCCTGTTGCAACAGAAACCACGCAGTAAAAGTATTTGACTATGATTAACCTTAAAAGATTACAATAGGATAAACAAAGGAGTATAGATGATCAATGTCCTCATGATAGAAGATGATCCGGAATTTGCAGAGCTACTCAGTGAATATCTGGCGCAGTATGATATCAAGGTCACCAACTACGAAGATCCCTATCTGGGGCTGAGTGCAGGTGTAAAAAAGTTTGACCTGGCTATTCTTGATCTGACGCTTCCGGGAATGGACGGGCTGGAAGCGTGTGAAGAGATTGTACGCAAATATGATATTCCCGTGATTATCTCCTCGGCACGTTCCGATATCAATGACAAGGTCAAAGCACTGGCTCTTGGTGCGGATGACTACCTTCCCAAACCCTATGATCCCAAAGAGATGTATGCACGTATCACCTCTTTGCTGAGACGCTACTCCAAGACCAAAGAGAACAGCGACACCCTGCCGAAGAGTGACTTTGAGATCAAGGGTGACACGATCTATTTCCAGGGACAGGCACTCGCACTGACCCCTGCAGAGTTCGAGGTCCTTACTTTGCTTGTCAAGCACCAGGGGATTACCCAGTCGAGAGAACAGATCATCAATGCTTCTGCAACCATGAGCATCGACTCACAGGGCAAAAGCCTTGATGTGATCATCTCAAAGATACGATCCAAACTGGGAGATCCCAAACGTATCCAGGCCGTGCGCGGCGTAGGCTATAAGCTCGTCTGATGACTTCATTACGCAATAAGATCAACCTGATATTTTCAGTGACCTTTGTACTGCTTGCCGCACTCTTTATGGCTTCAATCAAGTATGACCAAAGCCAGCATCTGGAGCAGACAGAGGCACAGGAACGGGAAATTGTCCACTATCTCTACAGCTACTATCTCCAGACAGGAAAAATCGATGAAGCCTACCTCGATGCACAGAATATGTCCCTGATCACGGATAAAGGGATGCTTGTTCAGATCGAAAGCTTTTTCAAGGAGAAAGGGAAGTACAAGCGCTATGCCGTGGATACTTTCCGCCTAAAACGTGTACTCCTGATCAACAACGACCGATTCAAACTGATCCTGGAAAATAAAAACAAAGCGCAATTCCCCTTCAAAAGGATCATCGTATTTTCTATCGTGTTTTTTCTTATCCTGGTACTCTATATATGGATCATACGCAGTCTGAAGCCCCTTTCGATACTCAAAAACAAGATCAAGACCTTCTCCCAGGGCAATCTCAATATCTCCTGCAAAAGTGACAAGAAGGATGAGATCGCAGAAGTGGCCAATGAGTTTGACCATGCGGTAGAGATGATCCGGGAGCTGCTGCAGTCGCGTCAGCTCTTTTTGCGTGCGATCATGCATGAGCTTAAGACACCTATCGGAAAAGGAAGGCTAGTAAGCGAAATGCTTTCCGATGAGAAGAACAAGGCCCGTATGCACAGTATCTTTGAGAGGCTCAATCTGCTGATCGATGAGTTTGCAAAGATAGAACAGATCACCTCGAAGAACTTCCAGCTCTCCATCAAACCCTACAAGGCCTCCGATCTTGTCGAAGCGAGTATCGATCTTTTGATGTTTGAAAACCCCAAACAGCATATCACTATAGAAATCATGAAGGACTTTAAACTCGAAGTCGATTTTGAACTTTTCACACTTACGCTCAAAAACCTTCTGGATAACGGGATCAAATACAGTACCGACAAACATATCAAAGTGATTATCGACCAAGATCATATCTCGATAGAAAACAGGGGGGAGATGCTCCAGGAACCGCTCGAAAACTATTTCAAACCATTCCATACCTCCAAGAAAGGGTTGGGGTTGGGTCTCTATATCGTAAAGAGTATCCTGGATATTCACAAGATGGGATTAACATATGAACATAGCGGAGGGGTTAACCGCTTCGCTGTCAAAAAGTAGTACTATCCCGGAGAAAACCGGGAATAGAAGCAATATTATTCAATCGTGTCAGAAAGCATAAATGCCAACTCAAGTGCCTGGGAAGCATTCAGCCTTGGGTCACACTGCGTATGGTAACGGCTCGCAAGCCCCTCTTCCGTGATCGCACAGGAGGTACTTCCCGTACACTCTGTCACATCGTTGCCTGTCATCTCAAGGTGGATACCTGCACCGACTGTTCCCATCTCTTTATGGATTGCAAAGAACTGCTCTACTTCGCTGAGGATATTGGCAAAGTCTCTGGTTTTGAATCCTGTCGAACTCTTCTCCACATTCCCATGCATCGGGTCACAGGACCATACCACATTTCTCTTCTCATCCCTGACGCGCTTCAGCAGTTTCGGGAAGTATTCACCTATCTTGTCCGCACCCATACGCACGATCAGGTTCAATCTCCCCTCTTCATTCTTCGGATTCAGCGCATCGATCAGTGCGATAAGCTCATCCTCACCCATTGACGGCCCCACTTTACACCCGATCGGGTTCGCAATCCCTCTGAAGTACTCTATATGCGCCTCATTGAGGTCTCTGGTCCGATCACCGATCCAGAGCATATGTGCAGAACAGTCATAGTATTCACCTGTCTCGCTGTCGAGTCTTGTCAATGCCTCTTCATAGTTGAGAAGCAACGCTTCATGGGAGGTATAGACGGTTGTCTGCTGAAGTTGCGGCATATTATCGCTTGTCAGACCGCATGCGGACATGAACTTCATCGCACTGTCGATCTTGTCACTGAGCTCATGATACTTCTGCCCAAGCGGGTTGTCTTTGATGAAATCGAGATTCCACTGGTGTACTTTTTTGAGATCAGCCATTCCCCCTCTTGAAAATGCCCTGAGAAGGTTGAGTGTTGCAGCCGACTGATTATAGGCTTTGATCATATTTTCCGGCTTCGGAATCCTTGCTTCTTCGGAAAACTCGATACTGTTGATGATATCTCCCCTGTAGGACGGGAGCTTTACCCCATCGATCTCTTCAAAATCAGCACTTCTCGGTTTTGCAAACTGTCCGGCGATACGCCCTACTTTCACCACAGGTTTGCCCGTCGAATACATCAGCACCATATTCATCTGAAGCATGAGCTTGAAAAGATTCTTGATACTCTGTGCATTAAAATCCGAGAAACTTTCGGCGCAATCCCCGCCCTGAAGAAGAAAGGCCTCTCCGCGACCTGCTGCAGCAAGTTTCTCTTTGAGATTTCTTGCTTCACCCGCAAAGATAAGGGGAGGATAAGAACTTAACTCTTTCTCTACGGCCTTAAGCGCCTCTTGATCCGTATAGGTTGGTTGTTGCTTGATAGGGAATGTTCTCCAGCTGCCTGGTGTCCAACTCATAGTCGTTCCTTGTAAAATAAATTGGATGATTATAGCTTATGGGTACCTCCAGAAACCTTAGAGTCCCGAAGAGCATTTTTAAAATAAGGAACTTCCGCAAATGATCAAAAGTGTGAAGATCTCAGGAAGGTAACACTTTCGAAAAAATGATTAAAAAAATGTCTATTTTTATCGTCGTTTAAGTTATTCACCTGTGTGAATAAGTTGTGAATAACTCATATTAAATAATGCAACCCGTATTTCCGGGGAACACTCCAAAAGAGATTTATTCACATCTATTTCTTGGCTATAAATGTGACAAAGTTTGCCCATTGGAAGAGGGTTGAGATGTGCTTGAAGCCCGCTTTTTCACACATCTGAATATTCTCCTCTATCGTAAACGGGATCAGTACATTCTCAAGCGCTTCACGCTTCTGCGCGATCTCATACTCGCTGTACCCCTGCTCTTTTTTATAGCTGTAGTAGATGTCGATAAGCTGCTTATCGAGCTTCTTGTCTTCAAAGATCACCTTTTCGGAGAAGATGAACATTCCCCCTTCATTCAACCCCTCATAGATCTTCCTCACCAGACCGGGACGCTGCATAGGACGGATGAACTGAAGGGTATAGTTGGAGACAACGATATCTTCTCCTCCAAACGGGTAGGTCAGCATATCAGCAAGCTCCAGGTCGATCTTTGCACCGAATGCCTGGCACTTCTGCTTTGCACGGTCAAGCATCGCCTGAGAGTTGTCAATCCCCTTGAGGTGCATCTTTGCAGTCAGCTTACTGTCAAGATCAAGCAGAAACTTTGCCGTGGATGACCCAAGGTCCAGCACCCTTTTCCCCTCCCCCTCTTCGGCCAGAATGATAGAAATGATCAGCTTGCGTACCTCATCATAAAAAGGAACCGAGCGGCTGAGCATATCATCAAAAACAGAAGCGACGGCTTCATCAAATTCAAACTTCTTCTCTATCGGATGTGAAAATACCTTATCTTTCATCCCGTATTCATCTCTTTTTTTTGTTATTATACCCAATCAACCGGAATTAGACGATTGAAAGAAGGTTTCAGCCCGATAACCGGTGGTTTAGCAGAATTATACTTTTTATTTATATCAAAGGTTTATCTCATTAGAATAGTAAAATGGGAGAGTTGGGAATACTGATCGTTGATGACGATAGAACAACAATATCAATACTGCATCATATGTTGAAGCCTTATGCCGATAAGATCTATCTGGCATCAGACGGAGTCGAAGGCCTATCCTCCTATGCAAAATACCATCCTGACATTATCCTCTCCGATATCAATATGCCGCGCATGAACGGCCTGCAGATGGTCGAAGCGATACGCAACGAGGACGAGAGTGTCAAGATCGCCCTTTTTACCGACTTCGAAAAGCGCGATATCCTGCTCAGAGCGATCGAACTGGGGGTCAACCAGTTCCTCTCCAAGCCCTTTGAGTCAAAAAGTTTCACCAAAACGATCCAGCAGATGCATCACGATATCATAGAGAAGAGAGAGGCCCGCTACGAACTGCAGCGGCAGGAAGATATTTTGCATGCGATCAATGAGATGTCACACAGTTTTTTGCAGCAGCCCGACTGGATGGTGGCGCTCCACAAAGAGATGAAAAATCTCAAGAATGCGGCAAGGGCCTCCTGCATCTTTATCTATGAAAACCAACATGACGAAACCTGTTCCTCCGCCCAAAAACTCTTTTACATCAATGATAACGAACAGGCCAGAGGGAAAGACAGGATCCATTACCGAAAGCACCACCTCATGCGGTGGAAAAACAAACTGCAAAAGAACCAGCTGATCAATGGACGGAAGAGTGATTATGACAAGTCAAAAACCAAACTTCTCAATCTCTTCAAAATCAACTCTTTGCTGATTCTGCCGATATTTGTGCAAGAGCAGTGGTGGGGGTTCCTCGGGATAGGAAACGGCCACACCGAACTCCTTGAGGAGAGCAATGTGGAGATGCTGGGTACCGCTGCTTCCATTATCGGGTCAGCGATCAACAACAGCCAGAACCCGAAATCGCTGGAGATGTCCTCAGCTGTTCTGCAACATACCATGGACGGTGTTGTCATCACCGATGCACACAACCATATTATCCAGATGAACGACGCCGCACTGCAGATCACGGGGTATACTCGCGAAAATATCATTGGAAAAAATCCAAAAATTCTCAAATCAGGCAACCATGACAAGCAGTTCTATCAAAAAATGTGGGATCAGCTTCATGATGAAGGGTGCTGGCAGGGGGAGATCACCAACCGTAAAAAGAATGGTGAGATCTATATAGAGTGGCTGAGTATCAATACGATCAAGGACAGCCAGGGCAGGATAGAAAACTTCATTGCCGTATTCTCTGACGTGACGCACCAGCGCAAAGATGCACAGCAACAGGCATTTCTTGCGACACACGATCCGCTCACGGGACTTTCAAACAGGATATTGCTCAATGACAGGCTGGAACACGCGATAGAACATGCCAAACGTTTTAATAAACATATCAGCCTTATCTTTTGTGATCTTGACAACTTCAAACCGATCAATGACACCTACGGACATACCGTAGGCGATGAGATACTCAAGCGTGTCGGTTCCTACCTCAAAGAGCTTCTGCGAAAAGAGGATACCATCTGCCGTTTCGGGGGAGATGAGTTTGTGATCCTCATTGAAGAACTTGAGAACTTCCACTATCTTGAGAGTATACTCTCAAGGATCAATCAACTTGCCTCAACGCCTTGTATCATCGATGGAAATTCGATCAGTGTAGGGATGAGTATCGGGGCATCGGTCTACCCCTTTGACGGTACAAACTCCGAATTTTTGATCGAAGCAGCCGACCAGGCAATGTACCGGGCCAAAAAAAGCGGCAAAAGCCGAATCGAATATGCACAATCCGACATCCGATGCTATCAGCTGAAGCATACCTCTCCCCACGAGACGTCTACCAAAAAAATATTCAACTATATCATCTAGCTATTCAGCTCGCGTACTCGGAAATATCAGTCGATAAAATCTTTTAAAAGAGTGTAATACCTCTGATCAGAGGAAATGGTATTATGGCCTTTTCCCTCTATCACCTGAATCGTAATATCCTCCGGGACAAAGTGACTGGCAAGTCTATAGGCATGATGCGGCGATATGATCCTGTCATCCCCGGCAACGAGCAGCAATGTCTTCTTTGCACTGACCTTTTCAGCATACTCTATACTGCAATAGCTGTCTCTCAAAATAAGTGACATGGGGAAGATCGGATAGATCTCCTGGGCAACACTCCGGAGACTCTCAAAAGGGGTGATCAACACCAGCTTTTCTACCTCTCTTTGTGAGGCAAGATAGAGTGCAACCCCTGAACCCAGACTCCGTCCGATAGCAATGATCTGCTGATGATCCTTGTTGATCTTGTCATAGATAGCCATCGCATCGCTAAACAATCCTGTCTGCGTCGGAGTACCGCTGCTTCCGCCATATCCTCTGTAGTTGACCAGATAGACGGTATACCCGGGAAAATTTTCATAAAAATCTTCAGCGCTATAGGCTACGGACTCACCGTTACCGCCAAAGTAGATTATAGCCTTTGGCTTTCCCTCATTCAGGGTGATCACCCGGATCGTTTCCCCCTTATTGATAAAGGTTTTTTCAGGGAATGGGTGTTTTACCGCCGGGGTCGGATAGTAGATAAAACTGCTTTGAAAAATATAAAGCAGCAGACCGCCAACGATATAGATCACAAAAAAAGAGGCAAGTAAAGTAAAAAAGAGTTGTTTCATCCCAACAGTTCTTTAGCTTTTTCAATATCCGCTTCAATCTGTCTCTTCAGGGCTTCAAAGCTATCGAACTTTTTATTGATACGGATAAGATCCACAAAAAGAAGCGATACGCTGCTGTGAAACGCATCGATCTCCCGGTCAAGGATATGTGTCTCAACGGCAAAGTTGCCATCCGTGGTGACGCGGTTTCCCACAAAGCTTACCGAGTCATACCATCTCTCTCCCAGCCTGGTACGTGTGGCATAGACCCCTTCAAGGGGAAGCTGATAGTGGGAGACGGCGAGATTGAGCGTAGGGACAAAAGATTTTTTCCCAAGTCCCTGTCCCGGTGTCACTTCACCTTCGATCTGATAACTTCTCCCCAGCAGCGCATTGGCCATCTTCACCCTGCCCTCTCTGAGGTACGCCTTGATCGTACGGGAGTGTACGGGGATCCCCTCGTAGCATACCTGATCCACTACCGTTACCTCCCCGTCAAACAGTGCCCCAAGCAGTGCAGCATCTCCTTTTTTTTCTCTTCCGAAGTGAAAATCATACCCCACAACGATCTTTTCAAGTGCCGGAAAATCCTCCAGCAATCTTGCGACAAACGCTTCGGGTTCCAACCCTCTTATCTTCTCAAAATGGTAAAAGCAGCAGCGCCTGTCGGTATAAACACTGCGTTTATACCCAGGCGTCAGATAACCTCCGTTTCTCTCAATGATCACAATCGCATCTACCTGCGCAATCAGCGCCTGATGACCAAGATGAATCCCGTCAAAAGAACCGATCGCAATGGACTTGATGCGATTTGTCAGCTTCACTGCTTCTGCTCCATTTTGATAAAATGATAGAGGTGCTCCTGATTGCCTGATTTACCCGCTACCTCTGAAGGCATCTGGAATTTTTGTTCCCATCCAAGCCTCACGGCATAGGCTTCAAACTCCTCTTTTCTCTTACGGATCGCATCACTATCCTGGACAACACCCCTGCTGTCGCGCTTTACTTCGCGTCCCACTTCAAACTGCGGTTTGTAAAGAATGATGATATCTTCTCTGCTTAACCTGTCAATATCCTCAATGATCTGCAGTATCGAGATAAAAGAGACATCACAGGTCACCACTTCAAACCCCTTTTCATCCCTGAAATCACGGATATCCGTCTCCTCATACAGAGAGAGTCGTTCATCATCTCTCAATGAAATATGCAACTGGTTGCTTCCCACATCCACACAGCTCAGGGAACCGACGCCATGCTCCAGCAATATCTGGGCAAAACCACCCGTGCTCGAACCGATATCAAGGGCTCTCTTCCCTTTTAAATCCATCGGATAGGCTGCTAAAAAACTCTCCAGCTTGCGTGCCGCACGGCTGATATAGAACTTCTCGTCTTCTACCTCCACCTGCGTATCGGGCGTGATCTGCATCGAAGCCTTGGCCTTTTTGCCATCTACCGTCACTTTGCCTGTTTTAATCGCATCCAGAGCACGGTTTCGGCTCTCGAAGTAGCCCTCTTCAACGAGGTATTTATCCAATCTCATTATTCTTTTCTTTATGTAAAATTTTTTACCCAAAAGTAAAATATGGGTTATTATAGCATTCCAACCGATAAACCCTCGAAACGTAGCCCTCTTTATCCTCTTTTAATAGTGAAAAGTACCACTGCGGCAAACGCAAGCAGACACCCTACTACTGTGGATAGTGCGATCTGCTCATCAAACACGATCCAGCTTGAGACAACAGCACCAACCGGGACAATGAACATAAACACGCCGGTATTATGTGCGCCGATCTTCCCTGCCGAGATAAAGTAGAGCGCCGTACTGAATGTTCCCGGGAAAATCCCGATAAAAAGAATCGTCCACCAAAACAGACTGTCGTAGGAAGCAAAATCAAAGGGGTGATAGGGAAGTGCCACAAGCATATTGGTCAATCCCGCCACGCCGAAGACGACCGTCGCATAGAACATGGGGTGGGCTGTTCTGGATGCTTTTTGCGCAAATATCGTTACTACTGCCCAGACCAATGCACATCCCAGGAAGTAGATACTCTCCGCGTTTAAAAACCCCAGCCCCTCAAAAGGAACCCGAAGGAGCACCAGTGCGCCCGCTATCCCCAGAGCAAGCGCAGCGATCTGCCAAAAGGCTGCAGCCACACCCAAAAATGCGATGGAGATCAGATAAGTGATGATCGGGGAGAGTGCGGTGACCATCGTTCCCCCGTATCCTGCCTCTCCATGCACAAGCCCGGCGAAAAAGAGATAGTTGAATGCAGCGGTCAAAAGCCCCGCAGCAATCATATACAATACCCCTTTGGCATCCGTTTTCAGGGGGATTTTCATCATCCAGATCACAGGCAAGATACTTAAAAAAGAGATCGCATAACGCCAAAATCCCGCCACCTGGGGACTCGCATGTGCCGCAGCCATCTTACCTGCCGTCCAGGCCATCCCCCACAGCAGCATCGCTATGATCATGCCGATCAGATAACGGGTCGTATTTTGAGTCTTAGGCATCACTGTTCCTGAATTTTTTCGCAATTATAATGCAAAAAAACTGCTAGATGTTTAAGTATCAAAACATTTATTTGCCATCATTCTCTTTAGCAGATCATCCAACCTGACTGGCTATTCTATTTTTAGATGATACTCTTTAGAGCATCGCCCTCATCTCATCTTCGGTCAGCGTGAGCACCCCAAGACTCTCGGCCTTATCCAGTTTGCTTCCCGCATCCTCGCCGTAGATAACGAAGTCTGTCTTCTTGCTCACTGAACCGCTTACCTTTGCGCCGAGATTTTCCAGCATCGCTTTGATCGCACCGCGGCTTTCGCTCATCGTACCTGTCAGTACTACTGTTTTGCCTTTGAAGGGGTTCTCTTCCGCCTCGACCTTCTCTTCGACTGTCGGTCGGATCGTCTCAAAGAGCTTCAGGACAAAGTCATGGTTGACCCGCATAAACTCCAGCAGCGAGTTCGCCATCTCTTCGCCGATACCGTCTATCGCAACGATCTGCTCATATGTCACATCAACGACCCCCAGTCCGAACTCCAGCGCCAGGGCTTTGCTTGCCACTTCTCCGATATGTTCGATCCCCATCGCGTTGATCAGGCGGTAGAGCGGTGCCCCTTGTGTCGCCTGGATCGCATCCAGAAGATTGTTGATACGCTTCTCTTTGAACCCTTCCATCCCTTCGAGATCTTCATACTTGATAAAGTAGAGATCGAGGATATCTTTGATGATCCCCTCTTTTACCAGCAGCTCTACGATCTTGCTTCCCAGTCCGTCAATGTTCATGCACCCTTTGCGCGCAAAGTGGATAATAGAGTTGATCACACGGTCGGGACAGTGGAGGTTCTGGCACTTGATCAATGCCCCCTCATCAAGCAGTTCGCTCCCGCAGGTGGGACACTCTGTGGGACGTTTCACTTCCTTTTCACTGCCGTCCCTGCGCTCTTCAAGTACCTTGATGATCTTCGGGATCACATCTCCGCTACGGATGATGATCACACTGTCACCGATATGGATATCCTTGCGTTCGATCTCGTCAAAGTTGTGCAGCGTAGCACGGCTGACCATCGCCCCTTCGATATTGACCGGTTCGATCTCCGCTACCGGGGTCACTACACCCGTACGGCCTACCTGGAGGGTAATGGCATTGATCTTCGTCACCTTCTCTATCGCCGGGAACTTATAGGCACACATCCACTTGGGAAACTTCACGGTATAGCCGAGATCTTCCTGTTTCTCCACTTCATCGACCTTGAGAACCATCCCGTCCATCATCATCGGTATCTCATCACGTTTGGCGATCAGCATCCGGTAAAATGCCTCTATCTCTTCGATCCCCTTGCAATCCTGTGCAAAAGGCGGCTCCAAAAAGCCGAGAGAGTAGATATACGCCATCTTCTCTGAGAGTTTACGATGGTCCAGACTGTTTTCTCCCAATCCCCAGGGGTAGAAGACCAGTCTGCGCTTGGCGGTGATAGAGCTGTCAAGCTGTCTCAGGCTTCCCGCTGCGGCATTACGCGGATTGGCAAAGAGGCTCTCCCCCGCTTCCAAACGCTCTGCATTGATCTTCTCAAAATCATCTTTACGGATCACCACCTCACCGCGTATCTCGATCAACCCTTCATAGTCGATCGTAAGCGGGATAGAGCGGATCGTACGGACGTTATCTGTCACCTCTTCACCTATCACACCGTCTCCACGGGTGATGGCACGGACAAGCTTCCCCCCTTCATAGAGCAGGTTCATACTTGCCCCGTCGAACTTCGGTTCACAGAAGTACTCGCACGCTCCTATATTCTTCTCCACACGCTCCAGCCACTCGATGACCTCTTCACGATCGAAGACATCCTCCATACTCCACATACGCTTGATATGCTTTGCTTTAGTGAACTCATCACGGATGATCCCGCCCACACGTTTCGTCGGCGAGTCCTCCGCTATCTCATCGGGATGTGCATTTTCGTAGTCCAGTACGTCATGATAGAGTCTGTCATACTCCTCGTCACTGGCGACAGGATTGTCCTCGACATAGTAGGCATGTGCCCACTTTTTTAATATTTCTACTTTCTCTAAATAGGTTTCGTTTGTCATATCTCTCTTATCGCCTCTAAAACTTTGATTGCCTGTTGATGTTCTTTTACATCGTGGCAGCGCACGATCGTTGCCCCGTTCTCCACGGCTTTGAGGTGGATCGCCAGCGTACCGGGAAGCCTCTCCTCTGTCGGTGTCGGTATGATCTTATGGATCATTGACTTCCTGCTCGCCCCTATCAGTACTTCACAGCCGAAGTGGGTGAAGTGGTGCATATTTTTGAGGAGTGTGAGGTTGTGTTCCAGGCTCTTTCCGAAACCGATCCCTACATCAAGAATGATCTGCTCACGGCTCACGCCCATCGCTTCACACTTGGCGATACGTTCTTCAAAAAAAGCACTCACCTCTGCGGTGACATCCTCATAGCAGGGCTCTTTCTGCATCGTCTGCGGCGTCCCCTGCATATGCATGATACAGAGCTTTGCATTGTATTTGATGGCAAGCTGAATGATCTTTTCATCAGCGGCTCCGGTGATATCGTTGATCAGACCGAATCCGCTCTGCAGCGCATACTCCACGGCACTTGGCGTATAACTGTCGATACTGAAGAGCGCTTTTTCATAGAGTTTTTGATCACGTAGTGCATCGCAGATCGGTCTGATGCGTTCCAGCTCCTCTTTGGCACTTACCTCCTTGGCACCGGGGCGAGAGGAGACGGCGCCGATATCGATGATCTCCGCACCGTCTGCTATCATCTTTTCACACTGAACGATGGCATCACCCGCTACAAACCTGCTCCCTTCAAAAAAACTGTCATCATTGGCATTGATGATCCCCATGATACGGGTCGGGTAGGTTTTTGCAGAGAGGAACTTCTTCAGTTCACCTGCCAATGCTTTCAGTCCGAAAGGCTGGGCGAGCTCTTTGCGGGAGAGTATCTCGATATGCTTTCTTGTACCTATCAAGATACAGTCATAGGTAGGTTTCTCGCAGAGTATCACCCCTCCGGGTACCGCCAGTTCCGCACCGATACTCAGGGCATCCTGTTTCAGGATATTGGCTGCAGGGGTTTTGAGCGCTTTGATATAAAAACAGAGTAACTCCATCTTCTTCGCCATGATAGAGATACCGCCCTTCTCCACACCGAGTGCTTTCAGCGCCGCTTCTTTATCAGCGATATTTCCGAGCTTATAGATTTGCATACGTATGATCTCCTCTCTATAGCTTGCTTTTGTCTAAAAAGCATACCAAAACTCTTCACTCTTAATTATTCACTTTCAATGCAGTCGCATTGAATCGTTTTACCGCTTTTTCTTTGCCAGCAGCTTCAAAAGCAGTGTATTGAGTACAAATGAGGGCGGCGACCCCATATCAAGGGCCATAAAGGCATGAGAGAAGAGGTTCAGTGCCTTCTCATCAATATTGAACCTGCCCGAATATATCGCTTCTTTGGAAATCCCCTCTACGATCTTTTTCATCTCCGCTGCAGCGGTGCGTTTATGCTCCTGCACAAAGGGGTAGACCGTCCCCAAAGAGAGCTGAGAGAGATCCAGCCCCAAATCCTCATGCGAAACAGTGTCGCCCAGTACCTGTACAGGAAGACGCGAACGTATCGTAGCGAGTATCGTCGCCTTGCCTGGCGTGACCAGTATAAACTCCTTATGCGGAGGGGGCTCTTCGATCACTTTAAGCAGCTTGTTTTGCACGACAGGGGAGAAAAGACGCGCAGCAAGGATGATCACAGTGGTCTCTTCGCTGGCAAGATAGGCTTTCTCTATCGCCAGTGCCGCATCCTCGACCAGGAAATTATCCTCTTTGACGATCTTGACAATGCGTTCATTCTTTTTCAGCGCTTCAAGCGCGTTGATCGTCTCTTCGATCCGGGAAGTAATGAGCACCTGGCTGGTAAGTTCTAATCTGCTCATGATTCCAGGTCCAGATCACCGAAAAGTGCTGCGGAGAGCGTCTCATCAAACAGCCTGTAGAGCTGAAGCAGTTTGATATCCAAAAGAGGATCAGAGCCACGGAGATGGAAACTGTTCTGCGCCTCTTCATCCATCAGCCATAAAAAGCTGTCATCATTCCGAAAGGCGATCTTTGTGGCAGCATGGTCCCCTTTCCCGATATACCAGATATAGTATCCGTTCGGGTAGGAGATCTCAAGCATATCTTCGAGCAGCTGGATCTCCTCTTTTGACTTCACGTTATAAAGATTCGGGAAACATCCGCCAAGCGGATAAAAGGGCAAAAGAGGACGGTGTTTTTCAAAGTCATTGACCTTGTGGAGGATATACTTTGCAAACCATTGGCGCGGCTCATCGGTCATCACCAGTACGGTTTTGCCTGCCAGGATCTGAGAGACTGCGTTGTTGACAAGAGGAGCCCATGCAAAGCGGTGCTCTTCCATCCACGAGAAAGCGCTCTCTTTCTCCCGGATTGTGTCCAGTGTCCACTTTAAGAGCTGTTGCACGGGATTACTTATCTAACTCGTAAGCTTCATGCAATGCGCGGATTGCAAGCTCGCCGTACTTTTCATTAATGACCATAGAGATCTTGATCTCAGAAGTTGAGATCATCTGGATATTGATATTACTCTCTGCCATCGTTGAAAATGCTTTGGCTGCAACACCGGAGTGGGACTTCATCCCGACACCCACTACAGAGACTTTGCAGATCTTCTCGTCAAAGTCCATACCCTTGATATCATGATCAAATGTTTCGATCACAGACTTTGCATTCTCCAGTTCGCTCTGAGGCACAGTAAACCCAAGGTTTGTCTCGCCGTCTGCGGTTCCCATGTTCTGGATGATCATATCTACGTTGATGTGATTGTCTGCAAGCTTTGTAAAAATTTCCGCTGCGATTCCGGGCTTGTCGGAGACGCCTCTGAGTGTCACTCTTGCCTGATTCCTGTCCAATACAACACCGCTTACCAAAACTGCTTCCATATTTTCATTCTCCTCTGTTATCAATGTACCTTCATTGTCACTAAAACTGCTTTTTGCATAAAGTCTGACATGTAGCTTCTTTGCCAGTTCTACCGAACGGTTCTGCAAAACCTTCGCGCCGAGGCTTGACATCTCAAGCATCTCGTCATAAGAGATCGTATCGAGTTTTTTTGCCCTTGGTTCTATACGCGGGTCTGTGGTATAGATCCCGTCCACATCAGAATAGATCTCGCACTGGTCCGCACCGATCGCACCCGCGATCGCTACAGCAGACAGATCCGAACCGCCGCGTCCGAGCGTAGAGACATTCCCCTCTTTTGTGATCCCCTGGAACCCTGCAACGATCACGATCTTTCCTTCAGCGATCGCATCCTTCATCGGCTGGGGGTCGATCTCTTCGATACGCGCATAGGTATGGACATCATCCGTGACGATTCCTGCCTGTCTTCCTGTCATTGCAACAGAAGCATAGCCTTTTGCCTGCAGTGCGATCGAAAGCAGTGCCGCGGTCACCCTCTCTCCCGAGCTCAGCAGCATATCCATCTCTTTTTTCGCAGGGTTGCTGCTGAAGTGTTCTGCATACTCTACAAGCTTGTTCGTCTCACCGCTCATTGCCGAGACCACTACGACCAGGTCATGTCCTGCTTCACGCGCTTTGATCACACGGGACGCTACGTTTTCTATACGGTCCAAACCGCCAACACTAGTTCCACCATACTTATGGACGATTAACATCTTTTACCTTTTCTCAAATTTTAAATTAAACCCTCATCTTTAAAGTAGTCGATCACTCTGCGATAGACTTTACGTTTAAAATAGGTCACCTTCTTAAACACATCTTCATATGCAACAAAGTCATACTCTTCAAACTCCGGGATATCATATGCATTCAGATCGATCGTCGCCCCCTCTTTCAAACGTACCAGAAAGTATTTCTGGGTCTGTCCGTCATAGGGATAGATTTTCCTGCTTCTCGCCGAATCCGGAAAGTCATAGGTGATCCATTCGGGAAACTCCCCCAATATCTCGACTTCTGCACACCCTATCTCTTCAAGCAACTCCCTGTGCAGGGCTTCATACGGTGTCTCTCCGTCATCAATACCTCCCTGCGGAAATTGCCAAACATTTTTGACATCACTTCGATGTGCGATAAAAAACTCGCACTTATCTGGATAATTTGAGGAGAGTATGACTGCTGCAACATTCGGGCGATAACGCTTTTTTGTCTGCATCTTCTCTTCCACAACTTCACGAAAGTAAATTTTTTCTGATAAAATTTTATCTAAAATAGAGTTATATTCAGTTTTGAAAAGACTCCAAAAGGTGTAATTTGCTGGTCTACCTTCATATCCCCTACTGTGACTCCAAATGTCACTACTGCAGCTTCAACTCCTATGTGGACAAGTTTGATACACGCAAAGCCTACATGGATGCACTGCATAAACAACTGGCGTTTGAACTTGAACGCTTTGAAGCGAAGGAAGGTTCGATCGAGACGCTCTTTATCGGCGGCGGTACACCTTCGACCGTGGCGCCTGATCTCTATGCACCGATCTTTGCACTTCTGCAGCCTTATCTTCGGAAGGATGCGGAGGTCACCACAGAGGCCAATCCGAATTCCGCTACAAAAACGTGGCTTGAGGGTATGAAAAAACTCGGTGTCAACAGGGTCAGCTTCGGTGTGCAGAGCTTCGATGAACAAAAACTCAAAGCGCTCAACCGGGCCCATACTCCCCATCAGGCGAAGGAGGCGATCACCCATGCGCATGCACTTGGGATAGAGCACATCTCACTGGACCTGATCTACAACTACAGAGGTGATACAAAAACCCTGCTTCACTCCGATATCGCACAGGCTTTCGAACTCCCTATCGATCATCTCTCAGCCTATGAACTGACGATAGAGGACGGTACCAAGTTCACAGAGACGCCGGAAGTCAGACAGGAGAATGAATCACTGGCATTTTTTGTTGCCGATGAGATCAAAAAAGGGGGCTTCGAGCACTATGAGATCTCCAACTTCGGACGGTATCAAAGCAGACACAACAGAGGCTACTGGGAGCTGAAGGACTATATCGGCGCGGGAGCGGGTGCAGTCGGTTTCCTCAAAGCACGCCGTTTCTATCCGCACACTGATATCGGGGCCTATATCTCCGATCCTCTGCAGATCAGCGAGGAGATACTCAGCCAGGAAGATCTCCTGACTGAAAGACTTTTTCTGGGGCTGCGCAGCAATATCGGCATCGAGAGTACGATACTCAGCGCGCCGATGAGAACGAGAGCAGAGACCCTTCTGGCAGAGCATAAACTGCACCGGGAGGGGAGCCGTTATTTCAATAAAAATTACTTTTTAAGTGATGCACTTGCACTCTATATTTTAGGATAATTGGTTAAAATACAGCAATTAAACAAGAAGGCATTTTATGTTTGGAATCGGATTTACTGAGTTAGTCGTTATCGCTATCATTGCCATCCTCTTTCTGGGACCCGACAAACTGCCTCAGGCAATGGTGGATATAGCAAAATTTATCAAAAGTATCAAACAGACTGTAGGCGAGGCAAAAAGTTCGCTTGAGGAAGAGATCAAGATCGCCGACCTTAAAGAAGAGGCAATGCAGTATAAAAAACAGCTTACCGATGTCTCCGATGAGCTCAGAGGCTTTAAAAACCTGAGCCTGGAGGATCTTGATGATGATTTTACTTCCCGCGAGGAGACATCAGATATGACAGCCGTGCAAAAGCACAGACAGCAGATTGAAACAGAAGCAAAGAGCACGGCTACTGCAGAGCGTGATGAGAAAATCGCTACACAGGTCGAACCCAGACAGGAACACAGCCAGATCAAAACAAAACCAAAAAAACCGGACCCTTATGCCCAGCCGGACAGAACACCCAAAGGCTCTGTAGCAGAAGATAAAGAGAAGAAAAGCGGGGATGCCTGATGTTTGAAGATCTCCGTCCCCATTTAGCCGAGCTGCGTAAACGCCTCGGGCTTTCAGTCATCTCTGTCTTTATCATGTTTGCGATCGCATTCACTTTCCACAAGCACATTCTTGCCTGGGTTACCCAACCCCTCAATGATGCACTCACACAGGTAGGTCTGGTGATCGAGAGCAAGAGTGGTGCAGAGTGGAAAATACAGCAAGATGAGAACAACACTGAAGTCACACTCAAAACACCAAAGTATCAGCCAAAGAGTGCCCAATCCTATGCGCAGGAAGCTTCTGTCTCGGCAGAAGAGCTTCATGACGATCTGAGCCAGGCTTCCGAGCTGGCGGCAAGACAGGAGAATCCTGAACTCGCTGCACTGCTCAAAGAGGCTGCCTCCTCGGCCAAAGCCACCGCGGATGCGACGGCGAAGCTCATCACGCTTCTGGATGATGTCAACCACTCTGTGGAGAACGCCGGCAAAAAGAGCTTTGAAGGGATGGTAACGACCCACCAGATCGGAGGAGTCTTTTTTGTCGCGCTCAAGGTCTCTTTCTTTGCCGCACTGCTCGGCGCGCTGCCCTTCATCCTTTATCAGCTCTGGCTCTTCGTCTCTCCCGGACTCTATGCCAATGAGAAGAAGATGATCATTCCTTTTGTCCTGGGCGGGTCGATCATGTTCTTTATCGGTGTGCTCTTTGCCTACTATGTCGTCACACCTTTCGGATTCCAGTTCCTGATCACTTTTGGTTCGTTCCTCTATACCCCGCTGATCAATATCGAAGATTATGTAGGGTTCTTCGCCAAGATCATGATGGGATTCGGTATCGCTTTCGAGCTGCCTGTCTTTGCCTACACTCTTGCACTGCTGGGTCTGGTAACGGACAAAACACTCAAGGATTTCTTCAAATATGCGATCTTGATCATTTTTGTACTTGCAGCCCTGCTTACACCGCCGGATGTACTGACACAGCTTCTGATGGCATTCCCGCTTATCCTTCTTTACGGTCTCTCCATACTTATCGTACGTGTGGTCAATCCCTACGAAGGAGACGAAGAGGATGAAGAAGCAACAGAGAAAAAGGACAGCTGACCCTTGGCAACACCAGATGAACTTATCACCGAAAACTACGACTATGCACTCCCCGCGGAGCTCATAGCCTCCAAACCCGTCTATCCTCGGGACAGTGCCAAGCTCCTGGTCTATGACCGCCAGAGCGATACGATCACCCATACCACCTTTGCCCACCTTCTGGAGTACCTGCCGGAGGCGTGCCATGTCTTTTTGAACGATACCCGTGTGATCAAAGCTCGTATTTTCGGGCACAAAGAGAAGATCGGCGGACAGGGGGGAGGCAGAGTCGAACTTCTCTTCAACAAATCGCTCGATGCCTACCGCTCTCTTGTACTGATCCGCGGCAAAGTCACGGCAGGGATGAAGCTCTATTTTGATGAAGGGCTGGTTGCAACGGTCGAAGCGCTGCATGAAGACGGTACACGTACGGTCACCTTTACCCAGGATCAGACACCACTGCGTTTTGAAACCCTCGTGGTACTGCTTGACAAGATCGGCCATCTTCCGCTGCCTCCCTATATGCAGCGTGAAGACAACAAAGAGGATGAGAGGGACTACCAGACCCTCTTTGCCCGGCACGCAGGCGCAGTCGCAGCCCCTACGGCATCCCTGCACTTTACCCCCGAACTCTTTGAAGCGATGCAGCAAAGACATCCGACGCACAAGATCACATTGCATGTGGGCGCAGGCACCTTCAAGCCCGTAGAGAGCGAGAATATTCTCGATCACCCGATGCATTCGGAGTTCTTCCACATCAGTGACGAGGCAGCAGCAGTACTGGAGAGCGATGCGCCCATCCTGGCGATCGGCACCACCGTGACACGTACTGTAGAGTACTATGTGCGTACCGGTAAAAAGGAGGGAGAGTGTGATCTTTTCCTCAACCCCCACAACCCTCCCCGCCGTGTGACACACCTGCTTACCAATTTCCATCTGCCGAAAAGTACACTGATTATGCTCGTATCATCTTTTATTGGAAGGGAAAAAACGTTACAATTGTATAAAGAGGCGGTAGAGAAGAACTACAGGTTTTTCTCTTACGGGGATGCAATGCTTATTCTATAAGAGGCATACAATGAAAGAGTTCACAGCACTACTTTTTGCGATGCTCCTGTTCTCGGGATGCGCCCAGAAGAAACCCTACACCTATCCCAACTACGATATCATCAAACCTGAAGTGGCCTACAAACCGAACCGTTACAACATTCAGACACAGCTTGGACTCTATCTGGACAAACCCTATGTCTGGGCAGAAGAGGGACCGGATGCCTTTGACTGTTCCGGACTCACCTACAATATCTACGGCCAGATGGGGGTAGAGATCCCCCGTGTCGCCAGAGAACAGGCCAAAGTAGGCAAAACCGTACCCTTTGAGGAGCTGCACGAGGGCGACCTGATCTTCTTCGGTTCGACCAATACCAAAAGCAAATATATCAACCATGTAGGCATCTACCTGGGGGAGGGCTGGTTTGCGCATGCAAGCAGCAAAAACCGCAAGGTCACGGTGACACACTTTGATGAAGAACCAATTTATCTCAAACGTATGAAACTGTGCAAACGCTACCTCAGCAGGGATGAACAAAAGCTCTATATGAGCGCTGATGCACCGATTCAAAAAATGCATGTCACCAGCGCACGCTACACGACTCCGTGGAAGACAGGAATGCCACTCCCTAAAAAAGCCGTACCCAACTGAGTCGTCTGGATGGCAAAAGTCTCACCCAATATCCCCTGTCCCTGCGGGAGCCATAAGAAGTATAAAAAGTGCTGTGCCCTCTATCACAAAGGAGCACTGGCCCCGGATGCACTGGCATTGATGAAGTCACGCTACAGTGCCTATGCTACAGGCAATGCCGAATATATTATCAATACGACGCATCCTGAGAACCCTGACTACAGTGAAGAACGCAGATCATGGAAAAACGATATCGATCTCTTTAGCAAGCATACCGAATTTTTGGGGCTGAAAATCATAGAGTTTATCGATGGGAAGGAGGAGGCCTATGTCACTTTTGAGGCCTCGCTCTCCAGCGGCATGCTTACAGAGAAAAGCCGCTTTCTGAAGCGTGGTAATGTCTGGCTCTACGTCGATGGAGAGATCTCCTGATCACTCCATCCTTTCTTTTGAAAAGAGGTAGGCTCCAACGGCTTTTCTCACCTTAGCCATCTCTTCAGTGTACTTCTTCACATACCCCCCGAGAAGTTCATGCTTATTGAAGAGGATATGTTTATAGACCTCATTCATCAGATCATGCAGCCCCACAGCACCGATCGTTCCAGAAAGCCCGCGCATATCGACACAGAGCATCTTGATCTGCTCGTAACGCTTTTCTCGGATCAGTGTTGCAAAGGTCTCATCGCTCTCTCCGTACGCTTCTATGAACTCTTTGAGTAGTTCTATATAGAGTGCTTCGTTATGGTTTGTGTGCTCGATCCCTTTTTTGATCTCCAGCCCGTCAAATATTGCCTCTTTTTCCCGCTTCTCTTCCTCTTTTGCCGCTTCGATCGCCTTATCGGAGATGAACATTGCCATCGCCTGGTAGAGTTTGCCTACATTCAGCGGTTTCGCCAGAAAGGCATTGACCCCGCAGCTGAACATTTTCTGCTTCTCACTCTCGAGGATCAAGGCGGTGAAGGCTACGATCGGCACCATATCAAACCTTCTCTCCTCCCGTATCACCTGTGTCGCGGTAAATCCGTCCATCACAGGCATATTGATATCCATCAGGATGAAATCAAACTTCACCTTTCCGGACTTCACGATCTCTACAGCCTGCTGACCATCATTGGCAACGGTGATCTTGATACCCGAGTGTGCAAGCAGGTTGGTCAGTACCTTCTGGTTGATCATGTTGTCCTCAACGATCAACAGCTGTTTGCCTGCAAATTCGGAGAAACTCTCCTGGGTAATCCCTTTTGCCTCCTGTATCTGGGATTTGTATACTTTTGCCTTGGGCAGGCCGTTCTCCTCATCCTCCTCGATCTCGTCCCGGAGCAGTACCCTGGAGACCCCCATATCATAAAGGCTGATGATCAGTTCAAATACCCTCTCCTGGTTCACCGGCTTGAAAAGATGCGCATCGATCAGTCCGTCATGGAAATTACTCTCTTTGACATTGAGAAGATTATTGAGCGCAATGATCTTCAGGTCACGCTTCTCTTTTTTGATCTCCTGAAGATGTCTCAGCACTTTTCCGCTAAAAAGGGACTCTTTGAGGATAATAATATCATATCCGTCCATCTTCGGCATGGAAAATTCAAAATCCTCTTTTCTGATCACCCTCACATCATGCCTGAAATAGGCAAACATCTTCTTGATCGCCAATGCGGCGTTAAAGCTGGAATCAACAACCAGTACACGCTTTTCTGTCAGTGCTTTGTTCGGCAGCCTGTATCTTCTTCTATTCTCTGCATCTACAAGTTTCAACGGAAGGTCAAGGATAAAGGTCGTTCCTTTCCCCTCCCTGCTCTCTGCATAAAGCGCACCGCCCATCAGCTCAGCCAGCGATTTTGCGATAAAAAGCCCCAGCCCCGCATAGGCACCCTGCTCCTCATCATAATAAGGGACAAAGAGTGACTCCAGTGCCTCCGCAGGGATACCCGGGCCAGTATCGCTCAACCTGAACTGCACATCGATCTTCTCTTCATGGCTGTTGAACATAGAGACTTCTAGTTTCAGCTCTTCGTCCGTAAGCTGTGAAAACATGTACTCAAAAAGGTTGGTCAGGACACGCCCGATATGCAGAGAATCTCCGGTCATGTAGCGTGGTACATTGTTGTCCACATCAAAGATCAGTTCCAGCTCCCTGCCCGCATATTTCGTCCCCAGCAGCCCCGATACTTCGTTCAGCACGTTGTTCAGGTTGAAAGGTTTATTGTTGATCTCTATCTTTTTGGATTTGAGGCGCAAAAAATAGATCAGGTTATTTGTCACACCGAGGAGCTGATCCTCGATATCCTCCATCAGCTTCTCTCTTTCCAGAGAGGAATGACCGTGATTCTCGATCATGGCATGACTTTTTTTCAATGCCTCCTGCGCAGCATCATGGATGTTTTCGCTCATACTCGTCAGGATCTGGTTCTGCTTCTCTTCGATCTCCAGCTGTTTGGCCAGCATATTCTCATAAAATTTTCGGAGTTTTCCCAGCTGCCGGGAAGCAAAAAAAAGTATCCCTGCGGCTACAACCCCCACAATAAAGAGCACCGTCCATATACCCACTGATTCCAAACTCTCCCCTTTCTCCGCTGCTTCCAGGAATACAATTGACATACTGCCAAACAACCAAATGACTCTACCCATGTAAAACTCCTTTCAGGTATTCTATCATAGAGGTGATTGATTTCGCCAATGATTTAAGTTAAAATTTAGCATGAATCACACGATTTCCACAAACTTATTTTATGATCCCATGATCTTTGACGGCAAAGGAGTTTTCATGAAAAGATATCATTTTCTCTCTTCCCCGGAAGCTCTGGTATAATTGCACTTATGAAACTAGCAAGTATAGATGTAGGACTGAAACGTATCGGAGTGGCGATCTGCCTGGACGGCAAGATCGTTCTGCCCCAGGAGGCGATCCTGAGAAAAAACCGCAACCAGGCAGCAAGAGATGTCAAAACCTTTTTGGATGAGTGGGGGATAGAAAAGCTCATTGTGGGCCTTCCCAAAGGGGGCTCTGCCGAAGAGGAGATGGAGCGCCGTATCAAACACTTTGTCGCGCTGCTCGATCTGGATATCACAGTGGACTACCAGGATGAGCAGGGCTCCAGTTTCGAGGCCAAAGAGCTGACCAAAGGGGACTTCAGGCACAAAAGGGACGGCCGCCTTGACTCGATGGCGGCAAAGATCATCCTGGAGCGATATCTCGGGATATAGTTCCTGTCACTCGTAGCGTAACGCATCGATGGGATTCATATTGGCTGCCTTTCTGGCGGGGATGATCCCGAAGATAATCCCGATCAGCATCGAAAAGACCAGTGCGATCAGCGTGATGGACGGGTCGATCACCAGTGCGATATCCAGCCACTCTGCCACCCCGAAGGTGATCAGCATACCCGTAGCGATCCCGACAATCCCTCCCAGGCCCGAGAGCACGATCGACTCGATCAGGAACTGCACAAGGATATCTTTTGCCATCGCTCCCACGGCCATACGTATCCCGATCTCACGGGTACGTTCGGTCACCGAAACCAGCATGATATTCATGATCCCTATCCCGCCTACAACCAATGAGATCGCGGCTACTGCACCCAGCATCACCGTCAGTACTGTTGTGACCTGGGTGATCGTATCAAGAAGGGCCGTCATACTTCTGACCTGAAAGTCATCTTCATCACTTTTTTCTATATGCCTGCGCTCCCTGAGCACCCTCTCTATCTGAATTTTTGCCTCTTCCAAAGGAACATTCTCCTTTACCTGGGCCATCATCAGATGGATATTGTCACTGCCCCCTATACGCCGTTGAAACAGAGTAAATGGGACCAGTACCACATCATCCTGATCCCGTCCGAATGTATCTGCACCTTTTTCTTCAAGAACCCCGATCACTTCACAGGAGAAGTTCTTGAGTCGCACCTTTCTGCCTACAATAGACTTTGGGGTTGTTGAGAGATTTTCGATAATACTCTGGCCGAGGATGCATACATTCTGTCCCGTTCTGAGTTCATTCTTCTCAAATGCTCTTCCTTCTGCAAGATTCCAGTTTTGTATCTGAAGATACTCATTCTCCACGCCCCGGATATTGGTGCGGTAATTCTGTTCTTTATAGACCACCGTCATAGAAGCGGACTCCACCGGGGAGATGACATTGAGTGCATAGATAGAGGAGCGGAGTGTCTCAAGGTCTTTCTTTTTAAAAGGTTTTTCGACCACACCTCTTGTTCCCGGGCCTCTTCTCTGCCCTGGCATGATATAGAGGGTATTGCTTCCCAACTGCTCCACGCTCTGAGTGATCGACTGGCTGGCACCCTTGCCTATATTGACCATTGCGATCACCGAGGCGATACCGATCACGATACCCACGGCAGTGAGCAGTGACCGCATGAGATTGCGCCTGATCTCACGCAATGCCTGCAAAAATGCATTACGAAACATGTTTGACCTCTTTTTCGATCACCCCGTCACGCAGATAGATCGTCCTTGAAGCATAGGCTGCGATATCATCTTCATGGGTTACCATGATCACCGTGATCCCCTGCCGGTTAAAATTCCTGATCAGCTCCATGATCTCATGGCCTCGTTTGGTATCCAGGTTTCCCGTAGGTTCGTCCGCGATCAGTATCCTGGGGCGTGTCACCATCGCCCTGGCGATCGCCACACGCTGCTGCTGTCCGCCGGAGAGCTGTCCGGGATCATAGTAGAGCCTCTCTTCCAGCCCTACCTCCTTCAGTGCCTCGGATGCCCTCTCTCTGCGCATTTTGCTGTCAACTCCCTGGTAGATCAGGGGCATCTCCACATTCTCTAAAGAGGTGGTTTTTTTTAAAAGATTATATCCCTGGAAGATGAATCCCAAAAGATGCCTTCTGAAAAGTGCTCTTTGATCAGGGCTCAATGACCCCACCTCGGTATCCAGGAAAATATACTCCCCGCTGCTTGGTACATCCAAGGTGCCCAAAATGTTCAAGAGTGTCGACTTTCCGCTGCCGCTTGGCCCCATGATCGCGACAAACTCCCCCTGTGCGATCTCCAGATCGATCTCATGCAGGACGGTACTTGCAACATCTCCGCTTCCATACACCTTACTGATCTTTTTCAGCGAAATCATAATGCCTTTTCCTGGTTGATGATGATCTTTTGCCCCGCTTGAAGCTCATTTGTCTCGATCGCACTTAAAGGACCGTTATTGCCCAGTACTTTGACATAGACTTTTTTAGGCACACCCTCTTCAAGTATCCAGACATGCGGTTGTGGGTCAACTTCGATCTTCCCGTTTCTCTCCCCTCCAAAGAGAGATCTTGACTGTGGCCTTACAGGGATGAAGAGCAGTGCGGCCCGCTTGACGACAAAAGCATCGTTGAGTGTCTTCGTCACGATATCTGCATCTACGCTCATCCCGGGTTTGAGTAACAGCTCTTTGTTCTCTACCTCCATGATCGCTTTATAGGTCACGACACTCTCGAGTATCTCCGAGTTGATCCTTACCTGACGGATCATCGCACTGAAGGTGGTGTCGGGGTAGGCATCGACACTGAAGCTTGCTTGCTGCCCTGCTTTGATCTTCCCGATATCCGCTTCATCGATACTGATCTGAAGTTCCATTTTTCTGAGATCTTTTGCGATGCTGAAAAGTACAGGAGTCTGGAATGTCGCGGCCACTGTCTGTCCCGGATCCACATTTCTTACCAGGATCGTTCCATCGATAGGCGAATAGATCTTCGTACGTTCCAGATCATACTGTGCTGATTTTAAAGCGTGGGTAGCCTGATCTATCTGTGCCTGGGCATTGGAGATCTGTGCTTTCGTCAAAAGATAGTTTGCCCACTCCCTGTCCCAGTCGCTCTGTGTCGGCAATGTACCGCCGGAGGAGCGCTTGAGCTCCTTATAGCGCTCTACCGTTGTTTCGGCCTGATACTGTTGCGCCTCGGCGCTCTCCAAAGCCGCTTTTGCTATCTGGAGTGCAGCTCTGGCTTTGTCATAGGCACTTTGATACTTTGTCGTATCCAGACTTGCCAGCAGCTGGCCTTTTTTTACCTGATCGTTATAATCAACATAGACCTCATCGATCGTACCCGATACTTCTGTACCCACATCCACGCTTTCCAGCGGTTGAATATACCCGCTCGCTGACACCCTAAGGGAAAGATCGCTTCTCTTCAATGCTTCAGTGACATAACGGTACTCCATTCTTTGTGAATCTCTTGTAAAAAAGAGATAGACGGCAACAAGCATTACACCGATGAAAATGATCGTCCATATCCGCCATTTGAGCGAATCTTTGTGATAATTGATGATCTTTTGCATCTCTTCCATGCGACAACCTTTCCAGAGTATGATCCTGACGTGCATAAGCACGCTTTGCACTATTCTAACAGAGCTTGGATATAATGTTATTGAAAACCGCCTCTCAAGGAGTTTTTTTGCCTATCTCAAACTCTACGAAGATCACCCTGCTGCTTCTCTCGATGACAACGATGATGTCCAATGTCGCCATCGTCACCTCACTGCCCCACCTCAAAGAGTATTTTCCCGATATCGTACAGATCAAATTTCTCTCCAGGCTGATGCTTACCCTCCCCTCTTTGGCTATCGCCATCCTCGCACCATTCCTCGGGCACCTACTGCACCGCTTCAAACGTATCCGCGCGTTGGTGAGTGCACTGCTCTTCTTCGCATTGGCAGGGAGTGCGGGACTCTACCTTTCCGATATCCACTCGCTGCTCTTATCCCGCTTTGCACTGGGGATTGCGATCGCCGCACTGATGATCCTGACCACCTCTCTGGTCGGGGATTATTTCCAGGCCGAGGAGAGATACCACTATATGGGGCTGCAGAGTGCTTTTACCTCCGTCGGCGGGCTTCTCTTTTTGCTCGCGGGAGGTACACTCAGCGACATCGACTGGCGCTACAGTTTCGGCATCTACCTCTCAGGAATCCTCTTTCTGCCCCTGGTCTTTTTGTATATCAAAGAACCTGTACATTACCATCTGCTGGGTGAGGAACAGAGCGTTCACCCCAGACTCTCCATGATCTACCTCCTTGCCTTTATCCTAATGCTGATTTTTTATATCCTCCCTACGCAGATGCCTTTCTTGATGATGAACCACTTCGGGGCGGACGGGAAACTCACAGGGATGATCATCGCCATGGCATTTATCTTCAATGCACTCGGAGCGCTCAGTTTTTCCTATTTTAAGAACGCCTATGATTTTAGATCTATCTAGTCACCCCTGAAAAACCCACAAGCCTCCCTAAAATAGGCACTTTGGAAGCAATAAAATGGTATAATTTCAACCAATAAAACAATCATTTTAAACCG
>JACXUO010000144.1 GCA_014763885.1 Campylobacterales bacterium | reverse complement strand
TATCCCGCCCATCTGTTTGCGGAAATTATAGACACTGTAGAGAATAAAGCCCAAAAAGAGCAAAAAAGGCAGCATCATGAGCAGGGAGCTCCAGAACTTCGACTCTTTCTGAGACTTCACATGGATATCGACCCGGTTTTTTTCCAGCAGTTCGAGAAAGGATGCATCCTCAAAGGGAGGAAGCGTCGTTTTGATATATTTTTCTTTTTCTCCAAGGCCCACTTTGAGAGAGGCAACCGCCTGATCTCCGTCGATCCATATCTCTTTGAGCATATTCTGCGCGATTCTGTTCTTGAACTGGGTATAGGTGAGGGGCTCGCTCTGGGACGATGACGTGCTGTAGTAAAAGAGCTGCAGCGCCAGTATCAGAAAAAAGAGCATGATCCAGATAGTGGCAGAGGGCTTGAAGGGATTATTGGCGGAAGGTTCCTGGTTCATCATCTGCTCCGTATAATTTGAGATCGCTCTTCTGATTATTGTACCCAAATATTCTCTGTAGTCAAGAACGCCATCAATAGCAGACAAAGCTGTGTTTGGTGAAAAAACACTCCACCAAACCGATGGCCTGCCCCAAAATTACGCTACAATGCGGTTATGAAAAAAGAGAAACAATTTTTACCAACCACAAGGGCAGAGATGGAGCGTCTCGGCTGGGACCAGTGCGATGTGATCCTGGTCAGTGGCGATGCCTATATCGATTCGCCCTTTATCGGTGTCGCGGTTGTAGGGCGTATGCTTGAGAAACTGGGCTATAGAGTCGGTATCATCGGACAGCCGGATGTAAAAAGCGACAAAGATATCAAACGCCTCGGCGAGCCCCGTCTCTACTGGGGCGTAAGCGGGGGAAGTATCGACTCGATGGTTGCCAACTATACCGCGACGAAAAAGTTCCGCAAAAGCGATGACTATACCCCAGGCGGCAAGAACACCAAACGTCCCGACCGTGCCGTACTGGCCTATACCAACCTGATCCGTCAAAACTTCAAAAATACCGTACCGATCGTACTGGGCGGGATCGAAGCGAGTCTGCGCCGTGTCACGCACTATGACTACTGGAGCAACAAGCTCCGCAAGCCCATCCTCTTTGACGCGAAAGCGGATATCATTGTCTACGGCATGGGTGAGGAGGCGGTCCGCGAACTGACCCGGGCGCTTGACCAGGGCAAAGAGTGGAGAGATATCCGGGGGCTCTGCTACATCAGCAAAGAGCCGGTGAA
>JACXUO010000143.1 GCA_014763885.1 Campylobacterales bacterium | reverse complement strand
TTTTATCTTTGAACATTATTTTTCTCCTTTTTTGTTTTCTTTTGCTAACTTTTCACACAATGCAACATACTTTTCTGCCCGTGATCTCGCTGTTTCAAATGTCTGTACCCGCTTTTTCCCTTTGTCCACCAGCTCCTGCCGCAACATCGGGTCATCTACGAGCATTCTGATCTTTGCCGCGATGTCTATCGGATCCAGCGGATCGAAATAGAGCGCCGCGTCGCCGCACACGTCGGTAGCAAACGAATAGTTTGACGTCAATATGGGCTTTTCCATTTTCATGGCTTCGGGATACGCGGCGCTGAACGTCTCCAGCAGGGTCGGCGCAAACAGCGCATCACACTGGGCATAAAGTGACGGGCAGGTTTTATGCGGGATCGGCCCTACATTTATGATTTTGTCCTGACCAACAACACTATGGAATATTTTAGTGTAACTGTCCTCATCCAATGTCAAAACAAACTTCACATTATACCCTTCGAGCAACGGCAAAACTTGGGCGATGACGGAGATATTTTTGTTGGCATGGTTATGGGCGATATAGACCAGCCGAAATTCGTATTTTTCTTTTTCGGACAGAGTGAGATAGTTTTCGTTGGTTTTGTCCAGATACGATTTGTCTTCGAAAACACTGCTGCACGTGTTACCCACGACATAAATCTTTTCTATCCCGATTCTTATCGTTTCGGATAATTTCTGTTTTGCATCTTCGGTCTCGATCATAAAATAATCTGCATCCTGCTTGATGTAAAACGCCTTGTACATCGCATGAAGCCTCATTTTGAACCTCTTGAGCAGCGGCAGTCTGTCATACGCCACAGAATCCGGATTATAGACCCATCCGTCGGCAAACCCCAGCAGGTGTCTGGCTTTGGGTCTCCAGTAGCTGGGTCCGAAAACGGTAAAAACGATGTCCGGTCCGATTTGGGACTCGAGGGCGTCCAGCGTTCCAACGATATTGATTAATAGTTTCATCATTGATGTACCAAGAATTTCTGTATGTTTGAAACAAAAAGTTCAGCACTTTTTTCAGGCGTAAAGTTTTGAAATATCTCAAGCGATTTTTTTCCCTGCAAAGGAATCTGTTCCGGCTGATCTACATAGTACTGCATAGCTTTCGCTAAAGCATCCGCATCACCTGCCTTTACCATATAACCAGTCTCACCTTCTCTTATCAAATGGTACGCTGCTCCGGCCTGGTCAGTTGAAATAATAGGTTTTCCCAATGATGCTGCTTCATTCAAAACAGCTCCCCAGCCATCAAAACGTGTAGGCAATACAAATACATCAGCCTGTGCAAGGTATTCATTGATTTTACCGCTTTGTACAACACCTATAAACTCAACCTGATCAGCCAAGCCTACCTGTTCGACTTGTTGTGCATATGCATCGTTGCTTCTGTCGTCACCAACCAAGATCAATTTCCATTGGCTTCTTGATACTATCTTTTCGCACGCAGCTATGAGTACATCGATACCTTTTCGCTCTTCCAGTGAGCCGATATACATAAAAATAATTTCATCGGATTTTTTCAAATTAATTGAAATTACTTTGGGAATTGCCAAACCATCCAATGAGTATGGCTGAAATGCTATTTTTTTGTCGTTGATCCCCCATCTGGCAAAATCTCTTTTTGCAAGTTCACCTATCGCCAAACATCCCAGCGCAGATTGGTTGACTTGCTTCGAATATTTTTTATAACCTTTTAATCTCAAAAACATTGGATAGACCATATCTATCAATCCATAATTGAAATGAAGCAGTTTTGCCAGACCGACACCGCTGCGTTCGCTCCAGTGAACCCATTTAAGATCGTTTGAGATGGCAAGGTCTAACAATGCTTTCAAAAAAGGAGATGAAAAACCGGGGACAATATGGGTTCTCTCTTGCCAATCGGGCAATGATGTTTCTATATTATTGATACTATCAATATATTTTTGATTTGATGGCAAATAACTATCATCTGCCCAGCCAAGTTTTTTTCTTGCTTCAGGTACTTT
>JACXUO010000006.1 GCA_014763885.1 Campylobacterales bacterium | reverse complement strand
CGGATCGTGGGGTTGGGCAGCTCTCCCTGAAAGGTCAATACTTCTGTTTTGGTATCAGGGAAAATATTCACTTGGCTCTTTTGCGCGCTAAATGCCGTCTTTCTGAGCTGAGAAAAGTTCACCTCAGCGGGGATTTTTAGTTTTTGGGTGAAAGGTATCATCTGTTCAGAGAGCTTCTCCTCTTTTTCCGGGAACGGTACGGCCGCGGGAGCGGCAGAGGCAGGCTGAGGAGCTTTGCCCCCATCCCTCTCCCTGCGTTCTTCGCACCCCGTGAGGAGATAGGCAGCAGTAATCGCCGAATAGTTCAAAAAGTATCTTCTGTCCATCGTTCACTCCTTTGAATCCAATAAGGACCGGCATTTCTTTACTTACGTCTTACTGTATATTCAGACATGACCAGATGTTTCAATTTTGAGACCTGTTTTTCCTATCATAAGTAATTGGTGTGTAAAGCATGTGTATCCACTGAGATATCCTGAACTACACATACAATACACATTGGTTAACTATTATAAATAAAGAAAATAAAAGGAGAAACGATGGAACACATATTAATGGAGCTTCCCTTTGACAAACATGCATTGGAGCCGATACTCTCGGCTGAAACCCTTGAATATCATCACGGCAAACACCATCAGGGTTATGTCAACAACCTCAATGCACTTATCAAAGGGACCAAGTTTGAAGAGATGCATCTTGAAGATATCATCCTGAAGTCAGAAGGTGGTATCTTCAATAATGCCGCACAGGTTTTCAACCACGATTTCTACTTTAACGGCATCAGCGGCGAAAAGAGCAGCCCCTCCCACCATCTGCTGGAGCTGATCAAGAGGGATTTCGGCTCGTTCGAAGCATTCAAAGAGACCTTTCTGGATACTGCGGCAAAACTCTTTGGCTCCGGCTGGGTATGGCTCTCGCTGAATGACGGTGAGGTACTGGAGATAGAAGCACACTCCAATGCAGGCAACCCCATTCTCAACGGACATACCCCGTTGATGACCTGTGATGTTTGGGAACACGCCTACTATATCGACTACAGAAATGCCCGAGCGGCGTATCTGGAGAAGTGGTGGGAGTTGATCAACTGGGACTTTGTCTCGCAGAACCTGCTGAAGTTTGATGAAAAACGAACCGAACATATCACCCCCTGCAACGACAACAGTGAACTCTGCGAATATATCGATGCGCTTGACAGGGCAGATCACAGCAATACATAAAATCCCTTCTCTTACGGAGGCTGTCGCCTCTTAAAGAGGAGAAAGCAGGAGTCAGTTATGCAGATGCATCACCATAAAGCTTCCCGGGATCATGCTCACGGTACAGACTCCCACGCAGAACATGATCATCCAACCGGACATATGCATCATATGCAGGCTTTCAAACAAAGGTTCATTGTCTCCCTGATCGTTACGATACCTATTCTGATGCTCTCCTCTACGATCCAGGAGTGGTTTGGGTTTGCTGTCACTCTCCCCTACCAGCATTACATTGTGCTTCTCTTGTCCACTTTTGTCTATCTCTACGGCGGTTGGCCGTTTCTGACGATGATGGGAGATGAGATCAGGTCGCTCAAACCCGGGATGATGACTTTGATCTCTATGGCAATCTCCGTGGCCTACTTCTACTCCGCTTCCACACTCTTCTTTCATCAAGGCAAAGCATTTTTCTGGGAGTTGGCCACCCTGATCGATATCATGCTGATCGGTCACTATATCGAAGCAAAAAGCCTGCTTTCTGCCAGCAGCGCACTGAGTGAGCTGGTCAAACTGATGCTACAGGAGGCGGTCAGGATCAGACCGGACGGGAGCCAGGAGGAGGTGACTATCGAAGCCCTGCAGGTCGATGATCTGATCCTGATCCGTCCGGGAGAGAAGATCCCTGCAGACGGTATCGTCAAAGAGGGCGAAAGCATGGCTGATGAGGCTTTCCTGACGGGCGAGTCAAAGCCTGTCTATAAAAAAAGGGGCGAAAAGGTCTATATGGGTAGCACCAACCTTGACGGTGCACTCAAAGTAGAGATCAGCAAAGAGGGGAAGGAGAGCTATCTCTCGCAGATGCTCTCTTTGGTGCAGGAGGCATCCAGGAGCAAATCCCATACCCAGGACCTTGCCAACAGGGCAGCCGGATGGCTCTTTTATCTCTCGGTCAGCGTTGCCGCAGTGACCTTCGCAGTCTGGTCTATGCTTACCTCAGCCGGGGACTCCGTACAGAGATCGATCACTGTACTGATCATCGCCTGTCCCCATGCCCTGGGGCTGGCTGTGCCCCTCGTCACGGCGATATCAACTTCCCTGGGAGCCGGGAAAGGGATACTGATACGTCACCGTGAAGCCTTTGAAAAACTGCGTGATGTAGATGTGATCTGTTTCGACAAAACCGGGACGCTCACCGAGGGCAAACTGAGTGTCACCGAGATCTACGCCCTGGAAGATGAAGAGAAGATGCTTCGGTATGCCCTCTCTTTGGAACAAAACTCCGAACACGCTCTTGCAAAGGCGATTATCGATTATGTGAAAGAGCGACAGATCGGACCGATACCGATAACAAAGTTTGAAGCCTATCCGGGTATAGGTGCCAAAGCCACAATCGAGGAGAAAACGGTGATGATCGGGGGTATGCAGCTTTTGGAAAAAGAGTCACTGGATATCCCTGAATCGATGCATAGATATGAGTCAGAAGAAGCTAGCAAGGTGTGGCTGGCAGCCGACGGCAAGATCATGGGTCTGTTTTTGCTTGAGGACTCTATCCGCAAAGATGCAAGCGAGGCGATCACTATGCTCGATGGCATGGGGGTCAAAAGCTATATGCTTACAGGCGACAATGTCCTGGTAGCCGCAGAGGTCGCAAGGCAGACAGGGATCACACACTATGAAGCAAATCTCTTGCCGGATGAAAAACTTCAGAAGATCGGTCAGCTCAAAAAAGAAGGGAAGATTGTCGCCATGGTGGGAGACGGGATCAATGATGCACCGGCACTCCTGGAGGCGGATATCGGTATCGCGATCGGTGCAGGTACCGATATCGCGATAGAGAGCGCTGATATCATCCTGACAAAAAACGAACTCCTCCGTGTCACCGATGCGATCAGGCTTTCCAAAGCAACCTACCGTAAAATGGTGCAGAACCTTTGGTGGGCAAGCGGGTATAATCTCATCGCGATCCCTTTGGCGGCGGGTGTGCTCGCTCCATGGGGGATCATGATCAAACCTGCGCTTGGGGCGGTATTGATGTCACTCAGTACAGTGATCGTTGCGTTCAATGCCCGACTGCTGAAAGATCGGCCATCCCGTTAAGATAAAGCCGCCGTCCACATTTCTTCAAAATCCAAAATGTTCAGAGAACAATCCGTTTTGATCGCCTGATTGCCGGGGATAGAGGCACCTGCTTAGAAAAACGGCGAAGTTATGATAAAATAGAACCGGATAATGCAATAGGGTGCCCGCAATAGATGCTATAGGTTCAAAAGAAGATTCCGGTACACCGTTTTCTGCTCACCCCCCATACTGACATTATCAAATCCTATACCAATAAGTATGCAACAATCCTATGAAAAATGATCTCTACCATCGAAATACGCAACAACTCTTTCTAAGGCTCACCAAACTCTTTTTTATTATCTCACTGATCATTGTCAGCGTAGATACCTATGAGAGCTACAAACATCATTTTGATACCATGGTATGGCTGGAAGTCACTGCTCTTCTTGCCCAAATAGCAGGTTTTTCCCTCTACTATTTTCGTTTGATCACGCTCAGGAGCTTTGCTTCCATCCTGATCATTTCTGTTTCGCTGCTGGTTGTTCTGGCACTTTTCATCATCGGCGAAAATCCTGAATTTTCACTTTTTGCCCTCGCCATACTTCCCGTGTTTATCTTTTTCTTTTTGGGTACAGAAAATGGAAAAAGGTTTACCGTCCTTATGGTAGTTATGATTTTCCTCGCTGTAGTCAACAGTCACTTCAGGATCATAGAACCGATCATATTCCCTTCTTCACTCTATGTCGAGATACTGATCGGGTACACCGGTATCTCATTTCTTCATTACCGCTTCGAAGAGTATCGGCAAAACTTCCAGACCGAACTGCTCACATTCAGCCGTTCAAGGAAAATACTGCTCAAAGAGCTGAACCATAGAGTCAAAAACAACCTTCAGATGATCATGGGGTTGCTGCTTATGCAGTCCAACAGAGTGAAAAATGAACAATGCAAAAAAGTGTTATCTTCCCAGGCAAACCGGCTGAAAGCCATAGGGTTGGTACATGAACAGCTCTCCTGCAACAACAAACCCACCACCGTAGATATCGAAGCATATCTCAAAAGCATTATCACAAGTCTTCAGCTTCTGACCAAACATAAAATCATTTTAGAGGTCGAAAAGGAACTCACCCTGGATACTTCTACTGCAACCTATATCGGATTGTTTGTCAACGAAGCGGTATCAAATGCGATAGAACATGCCTATCTGCCCGATACAAAGGAAGAGATCAGGGTCACCTGCCTGACAGAGGACCATACCTGCCGCCTGATGATAGAAGACAGCGGGCAGGGTTTCAGTGGTACAGATACCAACAACTCTCTGGGATTGTCTTTGATGGAGGCGATCAGTGATTATCTGGATGAAAGCTTTATCTCGATTGATCCCCAATACGGTACCAGGATCACACTGCAGTTCAGTATCAAAAAAAATCAGGAAAAGCTCCTTGACAGCGACCTGCTCTAGCGTAAAACTGCCTATTCCGGGAAGAGAAATGACCGGATGATCTTTGCCGGTTATCCCCTGCCTCCTAGCGGGTCTACTCCGGAACCTTTCCCACATCTTCCTTTCCAAACTTCTGATGGGTTCCGTCACAGTACGGCGGATTGCCCGTATGTTTGCACATACACATCCACTTCTGTGTCGTGGCTTTCGCTGTGAACTTCAGGGGTTTGAGAGAACTCCCTTTATGGCTTCCGTCACAGAAAGGCTGCGCCTTTGAGACTCCGCACGTACAAAAAAGGTAACTCTTCCCCTCTTCGAGGGAAGCGATGACTGGATTGTTATCCGCAATGACCGGTTTGTCCATCTGAGACTCCTTTCGAGGTCGTATTGCACTATTGTACCATGATTTGGGGAAAGGGGATCAGAAGTTTGGATTGAAAAAAAAGCTACAGACATCCTCCTGTCCCAGTTCACAGGCTTTTTTGAGCAGTGCTCTCCCCTACTTTCTGTCCGCGGCGATCGCTGCATGCTGATCTCCATAGTAGAGCGTCATCCCCGCAGTCATACACCCGTCCCTGTCATTCAGTGTACATGCCTTTTTCGCATAATAGAGCGCCTTTTGTTTGTCTACCTGCAGATCGGCAAGATAGGAGCGTTTGCTTGAGATGAAATAGTAGTAGAGCTTTGCACATGCCGCACCCTCATTCTCTGCCTCGCACTTTTTCAAGGTCAGTTCAAAAGCAGCTTGCGTCATCTGACCACCATAGAGAAACATACTGATAGATGAAACAATGATAAATAAACGTATTGTTTTTTGCATGGCAGATTGTAGCATAATTGTTATGGTGTACCCAATCATTATCTATCTAATTTCTCAGTTACACATTGCTACACATTCCTTATGCTACTATCAAGAGAAAAGATCATATTTAAAGAGGTATGGTTATGAAACAGCAGATATTCATCACTTTTATCTTGGTGAGTGTACTCTGTTTGGCTGAGGAGGGGATAGAATATAGGGGGGTCATGACAAAGCATCACTTTACCCAAAAGGATATACAACAGATACTTATCAAAAGAGAGATACCTGAACAGTGCAACAGGCAAGCACTTCTGACGAACGAGATGGTCTGGACAGGAAACTATGCCCATGCAAAAGTGCCCGATAAGTGCAAATCTACCTTCGTCCATACCACGGGTCACCTGCAGCCGATGAAACTCCATCCGGAACTGGAGACCTACGGTGAACTTGAAACGCTGGCGTTTATCAAAGCGATGCAGACAAGAGAAGATATGCTCCTGATCGACAGTCGTAAAGAGAAGTGGTATCGCTACATGACGATACCGGGCGCCATCAATATGCCCTTCCACCACTTCAAGTACCGGGAACAGTACGAGTTCCTCTTTGAACAGGCACTCAAAGAGATGGGGGTAAGGATCGTCAATGAGGAAGGTCAGTACGATTTTACAGATGCCAAAACGATCCTGCTTTTCTGCAACGGGCCATGGTGCAGCCAGTCCCCCAAGATGGTCCATGCACTGCTGGAAGTCGGGTACCCTCCCCGGAAAATCAAATGGTACCGTGGAGGAGTACAGTCCTGGCTGGGTGCGGGGCTCACTTCAACCAAAAGGAGATAAAAGAGTTGCAAAGGAGCCCATGATGAAAAGAGTGCTATATTTGACCATCATCTCGGTTGCGTTCTGGAATAGTGATGCTGATTTACTTACCCACGGTGTCAAGACAACGTATATCAATCAGCACGGTAAAGAGGTAACGACCATCGTCAAACGCCAAGTTGACACCTCATGCCAAAAACAGTTTATGATTTTGGCTTGAAGAGCGTACCTTTATTGTGTATTCCCTCCAGAAGATACTCCTGCGCAGTAGTCAGATCAAAGCCGCTGCATAAAAACATCTGACGCCCTTTTGAGAGCAAAAAGTCAGCAGCAACCAGTTTCGTCACGATCCCGCCTGTAGCAAATTCGTCATTTGGAGAGTGGCTTGCCTGAAGCTCTTTCTCTGTAAGCGTATTGACCTCTTTGAGGATTTTCGCTTTGGGGTTGTCATTGGGATTGCTGTCATAATACCCGTCAATATCACTAAGGATCACCAGCAAATCCGCATTGATATGATGCGCGACACGCGCTGCAAGCTGATCATTGTCACCAAAAAGCTGTTCAGGCGTACTGGAGATATCATTTTCATTCACAAGATACCAGATTGAGCATACGCTCTTTTGCGATCTCACCATTTTCAGTAAGTACAGAACTTCCTACTTTCAATACAATTCGTTTCTTTGATTTCATAATGACCTTTTGGGTCTTGGAGTTATGCCCGATAATAACAAAATAACTTTAAGCAAGGATTAAAGGTAAAATCAAGATCCCGATCTGAGCGGCACAGCCTCTCAGACCAAAAACATTCCCACGATCAAAAGCCCTATCGGTACCATAGCCAGGAGGTAACGCTTTTGTTGTGTTTTCAACGCCATGAAACTCCCCCAGAAGAAAAGTACAACAGCCGCCAGGAAAAGGAGTAGCAGAACGCCGTTAGTCAGATGCATCTTCCCTCTCCTTCCTTGAAACTTCCTCTACCATCTTGATACTCTCGATCGCATTGAGCAGTATCTGTTTGGTGGATTTGAGCGGTTTCATACGCAGATTCGTCTGTTTTTTGTCCAAAGCCTGATCGGAGACAACCTCCATCACCTCTTTTTCAAGCTCGGTAATGATCTCTCCGATCTTTGACTCGATAAATGCTACATCCATTATTTTGCCTTGGGTCTGAAGACTTTGATCACCTCTTCATTGGCTTCCATATAGGCACCGCCGATCAGGTCGATACAGTAGGGGACGGCCGGGAATACCGCATCCAGGCACTCCCTGATCGACTTTGGTTTACCGGGCAGGTTGATGATCAGAGAACCGTCGCAGATACCCGCTGTCTGGCGTGAAAGGATCGCTGTGGGCACATATTTCAGGCTGACTGCCCGCATCTGTTCGCCAAAACCGGGCAGAAGCTTCTGGCATACACTCTCTGTCGCTTCAGTCGTTACATCCCTGGGAGCTGGCCCCGTACCTCCGGTCGTCACAATGAGATCACAATTCTCATCACGCGCCAGCTCGATCAGCGTATTCTCGATAAGATTTTGGTCATCGGGGATACATCTATAGACATACTCACACTCGTTCCGCAGGTACTCTCTCATCGTATCCATGATCGCAACACCGGAAATATCCTCATAGATCCCCTGGCTTGCCCTGTCACTCGTAGTTACTACACCAATCTTGATCTTGTCCATATCTTCACCTAAATAATTGATTTTGGGCATTATAGCAAAAGCAGATGAAAATGAAAAACATCACCTAAAAAGTGGTTTCAGATGCAATCATTTACAGGCAATCGGGTGTTGTTTGCAAAAGATATCGAGTTTTTTTTGTGCAGTTTGATGTCCTTGCATCGCCGCCATCTTCCAGTATTGATAGACCTTTATTGCATTTTCTTCCACACCTTGGCCATTCTCATACATCTCCCCCAGATGATACTGGGCATCTGCATCCCCCTGCTCAGCTGCCTCCTGGAAAAGCGCTGCCGCCTTTTGATAGTCCTGCCGCACCCCCTGTCCATCAAGATACATGCTCCCGAGGTTGGTTTGAGCCGCAGCAACCCCTTGCTCAGCCGCCTTACGGTAACATTGAAGCGCTTTGTGATAATCCTGATTCACCCATCTGCCATGCTCATACATCACCCCAAGATTGATCTGCGCCATAGCGTATCCTTGAGCGGCTGCTTTACGGTAACACTCGGCTGCTTTTTGATAGTCCTGCTTTACCCCTTGCCCCTGTTCATACATCACCCCAAGGATCGTTTGGGCCCTGGGATGCCCCTGTTCGGCAGCCTTACGGAAGAGTTCTGCCGCTTTTTGATAATCCTGCGTTACTCCCTGGCCATCCAGATACATACTCCCAAGGCTGGTTTGAGCCCTGGTATGTCCATGATCGGCCGCTCTCCTGTAATACTCGGCCGCTTTTTGATAGTCCTGCCGCACCCCTTTACCATGCTCATACATACTCCCAAGGATCGCTTGAACCTCAACAATCCCCTGGTCAGAAGCCTTACGGTAATACGCTGCCGCCTTCTGATAGTCCTGCGTTACCCCCTTGCCATACTCATACATCACCCCGAGGATCGTTTGGGCCGCAGCATTCCCCTGGTCGGCCGCCTTTTGGAAAAGCGCTGCTGCTTTTTGGTAGTCCTGCGTCACTCCCTGGCCATCCAGATACATACTTCCGAGGTTGGTTTGAGCCCTGGCATGCCCCTGATCGGCCGCTCTCCTGTAATACTCGGCTGCCTTTTGATAATCCTGCGTTACCCCTCTACCCTGATCATAGATCATCCCCAGGTGAAACTGGGCACCTGCATCTCCGTGGTCAGCCGCCTTACGGTAACACTCGGCCGCTTTTTGATAGTCCTGCACTACTCCTTGACCCTGTTCATACATCACCCCAAGGACCCTCTGGGCGTCAACAATCCCCTGGTCGGCTGCCTTTTGATAAAATGCTGCGGCCTTTTGATAGTCCTGCCGCACTCCTTTACCATACGCATACATCACCCCAAGGTTATATTGGGCATCCGCATCTCCCTGATCGGCCGCCTTACGGAAAAGCACTGCTGCTTTTGGGTAGTCCTGCGTTACCCCTTTGCCATTCTCATACATAAACCCAAGGTTATTTTGGGCATCAACATCTCCATGGTCAGCCGCCTTTTGGAAAAGCGCTGCCGCCTTTTGATAATCTGCCGCGTTATAAGCGGCAACCCCTTCTTCAAAATCCCCGCCAAATACCATAACAAAAAGTACGATAAGTGCAAGGAATAGTTTTTTTATCATCTTCTTCCCCTCCTATTCCACTTTTTATTGTAATAAAAGCATTATCAATTTTAACTGACTTTTGCTCCAAAGAGACAACTTTGTACACCCTCCCTTCGGTGTACGTTGATCTGACTTGATAAAGAGTGTGCTCTCAGGAATGAGGAACAGCCCCTTTATGGCTGCTTTGTACTGCTATCAATGACTTTTCCGGGGTTGCCTGTTTTTGCTATCGGAATCAAAACCAAAATTGCGCAAAAAAGTTTTTCAGTGGAACTTGGAGATGGGGAGAAGGGCAAAGGAGAATAAGACTATCCTACTTTGATCAGGATCTTATCCAGCAAGGAAGTACTGAGCATCCTCTTGAGATTCCCCAGAAGATAGGTTGCTTTGGTGATGTAGTAGCGTGGTTTTGGCCTCCTGGCCGCGATGATCTCGTAGACGACTGAGGCTACGGCATCGGCTTCCAGTTTGAACGGCACTTTTTTCCCCTGCTCATTGAGATTGGCTTCATACTTCTCTTTGAAACGTGAGTGTTCGATATCCACATTCTCCCGGAGTTTCTGCATCGCATTTTGGCGGAAGTTGCTGGTTATCGGCCCTGTATTGAGCAGAGAGACGTGGATATCCGTATCCGCAAGTTCCAGTCTCAGTGTATCGCTGAGCCCTTCGATGGCATATTTGCTTGCATTATATGCACCCCTGCCAAAGAGCGAGATAAGCCCCAGTACTGATGAGTGCTGGATGATCTTCCCATATCCCTGTTCTCTCATCACCTTGAGTACCTGCAGTGTACACTCATGCAGACCGAACAGGTTGGTCTCAAACTGCTCTCTGAGCAGTACCGTGGGGAGATCCTCTACAGCACCCAGCTGCCCGTAGCCGGCATTATTGAACCATACATCGATCTTCCCTTCATGCTCCATCACCTCAGCGATCACCGCTGCGATCTGCTCAGGCCTGGTCACATCAAGCAGCATCGCATGCTCAAACCCGAGTGATTTGAGGTGCGCTACATCTTTCTCATTCCTGGCTGTCGGATAGACAGAGATATAGCGCTCTTTCAGATAAAGTGCCGTCTCAAGACCGATGCCTGTACTGCATCCCGTGATCACAATATTGGTCATATACTCTCCTTCAACGCGTTTAGCAGCGGTGCCACATCGACCTCTTTGCCGCGGATATGTCTTTTCGCATACTCTACGATTTTCCCGTGAAATCTTGCATAGACCGTCACAATATCCGTCCCATCGCCATAGAGAAGCCTGATCTTGTGGAAATTCTCCTCTATCCCCTGCTCCATCCACTCCTGCAGCTCCATATAACTTTCAAATGTATACCCGAGTGCATCCAGAAGCCTTTGGGTATAACTGTCAACCACCAAAACCGGTCTGTGACACGCATAGCAGAGGATCGAGTCTGCACTCTCCATCCCGATCCCTTTTTGCGAAAGCAGCCATTCCCGGTCAACCTCCCGGCAAAAGCTCTCAAACGAACCGAAATCATTGCGTAGATTCTGACTGAGAGAGATGAGCCTTTGGGCCTTGGTATTGTAAAAGCCGCTTGGTTTGATCAATAGTGCTATATGTTGAATGTCGGCGGAAGAGAGGGCTTCAGGCGTAAGCAGGTTCGCTCTTTTCAGAGCGGAGAGGGATACTTCCACCTTTTCCCACCGGCTCTGTTGTGTCAGGATCGCCCCCACCACCACTTCAAACGTTCCGCTGTGAGGCCACCACAGCGGGTCCCTGAGAGGATGAAGATAGCCCAGTTTTTTGAGCGCAGCCAATAGATCGGAGCTCTCGTGCACATCCACTCCGGATCAGTTACATGTCTTTAAATAATCTTCTACAATCACTCTATGGTCAAATACCAGTTTATCCAGAGGAAGATCGATCAGTGCATAAAGATTTGCTTCCATCGCATCATCACCGCCTTTTGGCTGGCCCGAGGCCTTGGCCACATAGACTATCGTCGCGACATGAAAACGGGGATCCCGGTCAGGATCGGAGTAGATTCCCAATACTCTGTCGATCTCGACGTCCAGCCCCGTCTCTTCTTTCATCTCGCGCACCAGCGCCTGCTCCACTGTTTCTCCCACTTCAACAAAACCGCCGGGCAAAGCCAAACCAAACGGTTCATGTTTCCGTTCTATCAGTACGATCCCCTGAAAGATACCCTCCTCATAGACTTCGATAATACCATCTATCGTAAGATATGGAGTTCGCGGTGTGAATGACATGATTGATCCCTTTATTTTTGATATCAAAAGTATAACATAGAAAACAGTATATAATCTCTTGTAATTTATCGATTTTCGCTTAAACTTTTCGTGAAACAGCCCAAAATATCAAACAAAAAGGCCAATTTCACTCAATCGATCAACAAATGTCCCGCACCCTTGATAAAATAGGTCACTGTATTCGCAGAGAAGAACTCCAAAGCGGCAGCAGCGTCAATAATCCTGTCCTCGCTTCCCAGGAAGACTTCTATCGTTGTCCCCCTCTCTACGACCTCTTTGATCTTTTCTGCATCCCACTTGTAGGTCAGCAAAGCCTCAAGTTCTTCAGGAGTACCCGCTTTCAGATAGGCAGAGAGATCGCACTGTGATGGATAAGCAGCATTGGCAAGAAACTGTTTGACATAGGCTTCCTGACCGTTTTGGAAATAACGCAGCTGGGTACGGATGAAACTTGGCTTCTGGGTCTGGAAAAAAGCCGGGGAGAGGAGGAGAAGCCTGTCTACTCTCCGGGTCGTGTTATAAACATACTCGAAAGCCTGCTGTGCCCCGTAACTGAAACCTGCCACACAAAGATCGCTCGGGATCAGGTACGCATTGAAAAAGTGCTCTTCTCCATGAAGAGAGAACCCGTTAAAATATCTCACGGAGTATCTCTCTGCACTGTTCTTGGTCTATGTTTTCATGCTCAAGCAGATACGCAGCAGTCTTTTTCAGTGCTTCATTGAGTGAGTTCAGAAGGTTTGTTACCTCTGCAACAGAGTTTTTCAAAAGTTCCTCTTCCTGTGAAGGGGTGATAATGAAGTTCTCATTCATCATATACTCATAAACCACTTGATGTACCATGTTTTTTGCCTGTTTGATATCACTGCTGGCATTGGTAAACTGCTCTTTGAAAAAGATCGAGTTGGCGACACTTCCTGACAGATAGACCTTGATACGGTTGAGCAGCTGGCCTTTCGAGAGGATCTCGTGATCTTCCCTGAGCAACATGATATTGACCAGGCCTATCTTGTCAAACTCGATATCAAACCATGTCGCTACCAGTGCCTTTGCCGCCTGGTACACGGCCTGAATTTCTCGCTCCCTGTCTGTCAGGCTCATGATCTTTCGTTTTCCCAGCAGGACCTTCTCTTTTACCGCTTCAAAATCTGAAGTCTCGATCGTAGTGCGTCCGCTGCGCATCGCATAGATCGCCGCTTCATTGGTAAGCGTCGCCAGTGCTGCAGAGTTGAATCCCACACTCATTCTGGCAACATGGTCGATATCGACACTGTGGGGCTTTTTCGCCAGGTAGAGTTCCAGTGTCTTTGCCCTCTCTTCAAGGTCAGGCAGCGGGATATGGATACGCCTGTCAAAACGTCCCGCCCTCAGCAGTGCTTCATCAAGCACATCGATCTTGTTCGTTGCTCCGATGACGATCACTCCTGAGCTCTCTTCAAAACCATCCATCTCTGTAAGCAGCTGGTTGAGTGTCGCCTCTCTCTCATCATTACGGAACTCTCCACGGCTTTTCCCTACCGCATCGATCTCGTCGATGAAGATGATACTCGGCGCCATCTGCTTTGCTTTTTTGAAAAGTTCGCTGACCCTTTTGGCCCCCATTCCCACGTAGATATGGACAAAAGAGGCTCCGCTCTGATAAAAGAACGGTACACCCGCCTCTCCCGCAACAGCCTTGGAGATCAGCGTTTTTCCCACTCCCGGAGGGCCAACCAACAGTACCCCTTTGGGCAGACGGATATCAAGTGCCTTATACTTTTGAGGAGCTTTGAGAAAATCGATGATCTCCTCAAGCTCCTCCTTCACTCCACTGATCCCTGCCACATCCGAGAACCTCACATTTGAAGTGATCGCCTGTATCGGCTCATTTTTCACTGATTCATCCTCTTTCTGGAGGTTGACTTTCAGGTGTTTGAGCTGCTCTGCCCTGCTCTCACGGATCATTCTGAAGAAAAAAACAAATGCCCCCGCTATAATAAATAGTGCCAAAAGATCATAGAGATATTCATTGCTCTCTTTGACCTCAACAGGATATTTGGTAAAAAAACTGCCTTTGTTGATCGCACCCTCATAGACCTTGTACTCCTTCTCCTCCGTGAGGATACGGATATAGTCCCCCTCAACGACCAGCTTTGTGATCTTATCCTGGGTAAAGAGTGTATTGGCCTGTTGATGCGTGATCACCTCGGCGCTGTCACGGAACATGGCAAACGCCAGCAGAAGAGTCAGTGCGGCTGCAAGCGATACGATGATCTTCAGATGTTTCGTTGTATTAAAGTGCAGCTTTATTGCCTTCACTGCTCACCTCTATCTCATTTAATAGTACCCAGTTTGAACTCAGATCCTCATCACTTTCAACAGAGATACGGTTGAAGTACTGATCAAATCCCTGGTAGATACCGTCCTTGCCGCTCTCCAGAAGTACCTCAAGGTTACTGGTATGCTCTCGTCTGAAAAGATAGTTCTTCGCCTTGATGATCTCGGTCAGCTCTTTGTGTCTGGCTTTGGCGATATCACCCTTTACTTCAGGCTTCATCGTTGCTGAAGGGGTGTTGTCACGCTTGGAGTAGGTGAAGGCATGGATATGCGTCAAAGGGAGTTCCTTGATCCTGCTGATCGCTTCATCCCACGCAGCATCATCTTCACCCGGGTGTCCTACGATATAGTCTGTACCCAGCGCATACCCCTTCTGGGCGATCTCCTCAAAAAGTTTGATATCACTCTCAAAACGGTTGCGCCTGTTCATCAGCTCAAGCATCTTGTCACTGGTATGCTGCAGGGCGATATGGAGGTGTTTTGCCATCCACGGTTCAGCAAGCAGCTCCTTGAACTCTTCGTCGATCTGGATTGGCTCCAGGCTGCCGATACGTATACGCCTTACACCGCGTATCTGCGAAAGTTTTTTGAGCAGTTTGGCCATCGATGAGCCCTGGTCCCGGCCGTAACTTCCTACATTGGTTCCGGTCAGAATAAACTCTCCGAACCCGTTGCCTGCCAACCTGGTGACCTGTTCGATGATATCCGTCTCTCTGTGACTTCTGGCATCTCCCCTGACGGCGGGGATGATACAGTACGAACACCTGAAATCACACCCCTCCTGGATCTTGATAAATGCCCTGCTCTTTCCTACAAACTCCTCTACGATCGTAGAGTCGATATGCGTAAGGTCACCGATCTGATAGAATGGCTTCTCCTGCTTGAGTATCTCGTTGATCTTCTCTTTTTCGGAGTGTCCCATCACTCCATGCACTTTTTTGTCCTCAAAAAGCGCTTCGCCTTTGGAGTGCGCACCACACCCCGCAAGTATCACTTTTGCAGAGGGGTTTTTGCGTCTCATCGAAGAGATGTAGTTTCTCACCGAGGAGTCTGCTCCGTTGGTCACCGTACAGGAGTTTACGACAACGATATCCGCACTCTCCTCATCCATACTGATCTCATAATCCTTCAGCTTGGAGATCATGATCTGCGTATCAAACTGGTTGGTACGACATCCGAAGGTTTTAAAAAAAACTTTTTGCATTTATACTATATCCTTTGGGGCTGCTTCCATTTGGGGTTTGGGTACATCTTTATCTATATAGACAGACTGTGTAGGGAATGCCAGATTGATATCTTCCTCCTCCTGGAGCCTTGCAATGATCTCAGCGGAGATCGTACTTCTCAACGTCAATGTCGCGTAGGAGTTGGTCAGGTACCATACGCTTATCTTCATCCCGTAGGTATCGATCAGCGTAAAGATACGCGGTTCAACATTGGTGTTTTTCATATGGTACTGGCTTCTGAGTTTGTTGAGCTGCTTTCTGGTGATATCGGTATACCCTTTGGAGTATTTCTTGGCGATCTCTTTGGAGATCGAGGCCGCTTTTTTGAAGTTGGAATCAAACGTCACCACAAAATCTATCCCGTCCCATACCGTTTTCAGTCCCGCATGCGCGTAGTTTGAGATCATGTCGGTAAAGATGAAATTGTTGGGGATAAAGATGATACGCCCCGCTCTACGGTTTATCTGGGTCGTTGTCAATGTCACATCCTCATGCATCGTCATACGAAGCAGAGAGATATCAACGATATCCCCCACATACTCCACATTGCCCCGTACAAACTTGACACGGTCACCGACATGGATCGCTCCTCCGACCACGATCACGAACCATCCCATTACCGACATAAACCAGTCCTTCATCGCGATCGCGATACCCGCAGATGCAAAACCGAGGATCGTCACCAGATAGCTCACATTCTGGATATAGGCAAAAAGCAGTGTGAAGATCACAAAGACGATAAAGGTAAGATTCAAGGCTTTGTTGACCGTATAGTACCTGTCCATATCGGACATGTAGCGTTTGACAATATATTTGACAAAGAAGAGAAGGAAAAGGAAAAAGAGGATCAATCCCCCGATATAGACCGTCTTCTTGCTCTCGACAGCGATCTGCTGTTTCAGGCTCAGGGTGATCTCATCGACCTTTTTGCTGTAGACATTCTGTGTGGTCTTGAAGATATCCAGAAGAGAGGTAAACGTAGTGATCTCCTCTTTGATCTCACGCAGAAGCTTTTGATACTTCTCCTCCTTTCCCGAAAGTGCGTACATCTCCTGGATGATCTTCTCTTTGCTGCGAAGTTTTTCTATCACGCTCTCAAGTGTCTGATAGCGTGATAGATACTCCTCCTGGTCAGAGATAAGCTTCTCTCTGTAGGAGATCGCGCCGATGATCGCAAAGGGGTTTCCTACGGTCGGTACCTCTTCTATCTTGGGAGGTTCGAGAAACTTTTTGAAGGGATCCTTTTCATATTCGCTGAGAAGTTCCAGTTTCCCCTGAAGGGTCTCGCTCTCAAGCATCAGGTTGGCCAGCAGTGCCTGATCCTCGCTTGTCAGCCTCTTTTTAAGTTTCAGGCTGTTGATGCTTTTCTGGATCGTTTCATACTCCTTTTGCAGAACCTTGAGGGTGGAGTAGTTGCTGTATATCTTAGCCAGTACGCTTTTTTCCAGAATCTCCCTGTCGATCGCATCTGCCTGTGACTGCAGCTGTACAAGCCGCGAGAGAACATGCTGTTGCAAATTTTGCACATCCTGAGGATCTGACCTGTTGGCTTCGGTTGTATTCCCTTCATTTGCTGCCAGGGCAAATGCCAGGTTCAGCGAGAAAAGCAAAGAGACGCAAAGCCTGAATATCATCGGTCCGCTCCAAATTGCTTCAATACTTTTTTGACAATCATCTCATCCACATCATTGACGATCCTATAATGCCCCATACCCTCCGGCAGGATGAACTTGATACTTCCTTTTGCACTCTTTTTATCCAAAAAGAAATGTTCATAAAAGGCATCCACATCTTTGATCCTGTAGTCCACAGGCAAAGAGGCCGACTCAAGCAGCCTTTTGACGCGGTCTGCCTCTTCCTGCTCAAAGAGTCCCAGCTCCACTGCCAGTGCATTCGCCATCACCATACCGATCGCTACTGCCTCTCCGTGCAGGTAGGTACTGTAGTTTGTCTCATTCTCGATCACATGCCCAAAGGTGTGCCCGTAGTTCAGGACCGCCCTGATACCGGCCTCCTTCTCGTCCTGGTTCACCACCCATGCCTTCAGTTCCACACTGCGCCGGATCATCTCCTTGAGCACCGCCTCGTCATGGAAGTCCGCATTCCCCAGGAAATTGAAGAACTCGGCATCAAACATCACCGCCATTTTAACGATCTCAGCCACACCCGCTGCAAACTCGCGCGCTGGCAGAGTCTCCAAAAATTCCGGATTGATATAGACCGCTTTGGGCTGGTAGAATGCACCTATGAGGTTTTTCCCATACTTGTTGTTCACGCCTGTTTTTCCGCCCACGCTGGCATCAACCTGGCTCAGGAGTGTCGTAGGTACCTGGATGAAATCGATCCCGCGCTGATAGAGACTCGCCGTAAACCCGGTCATGTCTCCAATCACTCCCCCGCCAAAGGCGATCAACAGTGACTTCCTGTCAAACTTATACTGAAAGAGTTCATCGAGAATGTGCTCTACCGTTTCAAGTGTTTTGAACTCCTCGCCGTCGGGCACAGTGACAACATGGACTTCGGGAGCCTTGATTGTAGACAAAAGTGTCTCAAGGTGCAGTCCCGCAACGGTAGGGTTTGTAACGATCCCCACCTTTGTATCAAAGGTGAGTTTGGGAAGCTTATCGATAAGAATATCATAGGAGATATCCTGTCTATTCTCCAGTTTGATAGGAACGATCATAAATAAAGCCTTGTTGATAACGTTATAATTTGCTTTATTTTACCTTACCTGTGGTTAATTTCGGATTTGAAGCGATTATTATTGATCATTTACAGCATAAGGCACCAGAAGTTTCGGATGCACCTGGGTGATCAGCAAAAAATCCTGCACTTTGGTAGAGAGGTATTTCACCAGGCTGCTGGCATTGAGATTCTCTTCAAAGGGGGCGATCTGAAGAAGGTCCTGCCTTCTTTCGAGCTCCCGTACAGGATTGGCGATCTTTTGTACGATATTGATCTCTGTATTGAAGATCTGCGTAAGGATCTCGTAGTGTTCAATGATCATCTTTTTGCTGGCAAAATCACCCTCCGGATCAAAATCACAGAGGCAGAGCTTCAGTTTGAGCAGTTCCGAGATTTCAAATGCACTCGAAGAGATCGACTCCATCTGTTCTTTTTCACCCATCAGAACAACGGATTCTTTGACGTTGTAGAGCGGTTCATCCCCAAAGAGATAGACAATTTTTCTGAGATCATAGAGCAGGTTTTTGAGCCTGTCATGCTCAAAACGCGCTATGGAGTTCATCACCAGGCCGATATCGTATCTATGGATATCATACTCGATGGTATGCTGGAACTGCTCCCCGTAGCAGACCATCACCGTGATATTTTCGGACTCATACTCCCGTATCTGATCAAGCAGTTCAAAATCACAGTGGTTGAGTATGCGTATATAGAGCTGTTTCTTTTCAAGCTGCTGCAGCAGGTAGATACTCTCCCTGAGATAGATCATCGCATTCTCTCTGTCCAGAGCAAGATCCAAAATCAGGTAGATGTTCTTTCCGAAAGGTTCAGGGAAGAGTCCCCGGCGTTTATTGATCGTCTTGTAGACACCGTTGAGTACGATCGGCTTGCCCAGCACGAGCAGCGTATCATCCGGACGTATCATCGTGGCATGGGTGGGGATGATCTGCTTTTTATTGCGGTAGATCGCCACGATCTTCCATTTCCGCTGCATGATCGATCCCACATGACGGTAGGCGAAAGAGCTTCCGAAGGGGACATGGATCTCCATGATCTCCCCCTGTCCAAGCCCCACATTCTGCGCCACTACGGGCACGTTGGGCAGATGGTCATAAAGATGGGCCGCCAAAAGGTTGTCACTGTCGATGACCGTGACATGCTGCAGTTTGCAATGGATCTTCTGGTCCCCCCACTGATGCAGCAGGATCACCCGCATCTTGTTATCGATCATATGGATATTCTCAAGCGCATATTGTGCATCCTGCATGTTTTGCAGCACAACGTAGATGATGCAGAAGCGTACCTCTTCCATCACGGTTTTCAGCCGTGCATAGCTGGTCGGGTCGATCTTCAGCACCGTGATATTCTGTCCCATTTTTTCAGGCTCCATATCACTGTGATAGCAGGTCACATAATAGTTGTTCTCAGCTACGCGCTTTTTGCTGATCCAGTCCACAAAGTGCTTTGCCACACTGCCATCAGCCAATATCAGTACATTCTTCATTCATCACTTTCTAAAAAATTGGGTACAATTACACCACTGTTTTCAGGCACAAGCCTGGACTTCTGAGGGGTGAAAACCCTGGTGAAGCCAATTTGAAGGGTAATTATAACACAATGCAATTTCAGATAGATAAAACTGACGGCAAGGCCAGAGCGTGTACGATCACGACTGCCCATTCAACGATACAGACACCGGTATTTATGCCGGTAGGTACTGTAGGTGCGGTCAAAGCACTTGATGCTGTAGACCTGCAGACATTCATCAAACCCGAGATCATCCTGGGGAACACCTACCATCTCTATCTCCGTCCCGGGGATGATGTCGTTGCAAAGATGGGAAAACTGCACGGCTTTACAAAGTATCCCAAAAGCTTTCTTACCGACAGCGGCGGATTCCAGGCCTTTTCACTCTCTGACAATGTCAAGATCGATGAAGGGGGTATCCATTTCAAGAGCCATATCGACGGAAGCAAGCACTACTTTACACCCCAAAAAGTGATCGATATCCAGAACAACCTCGGTTCGGATATCATGATGATCCTCGATGACCTGGTAGCACTGCCTGCAACACAAGAACGTATCAAGGCAAGTATCGAGCGCACGACAAGATGGGCTGAGGAGTCGATCAACTACCACAGAGAGAACCAGAAGAAGGGTATCGGTGTCGATCAGAATATCTTTGCGATCATCCAGGGCGGTACAGACAAAGCTTTTCGAGAGAAGTCTGCGAAAGAACTCTGTGCATTAGACTATGACGGCTTTGCGATCGGCGGACTGAGTGTCGGCGAGGCCAATCAGGATATGTACGATACTGTCGAATGGACTACACAATTCATGCCTGAAGAGAAACCGCGCTACCTGATGGGGGTAGGAACCCCTGAAGACCTCGTAGAAAATGTCTACAGAGGGGTGGATATGTTTGACTGCGTGATGCCGACACGCAATGCCCGCAACGGTACCCTATTTACCTCTTTTGGCAAGATGCATATCAAAAATGCCGCCTATACTACCGATGAGAGTCCGATCGATCCGGAGTGTGGCTGTATGGTCTGCCAGAACTACTCCCGTTCCTACATGAGACACCTCTTCAGGGCCCATGAGATCACCTACCTAAGGCTCTCGACGATCCACAACCTCTACTACTACCTTGACCTCATGAAACAGATGAGAGAGGCGATCGTTGAAGGAAGATTTGAAGCATTCAGAAAAGCGTTCTACGCAAAAAGAGGTATTGAGATAGCGTAGTGATCCATTGGATTGAATCTATTGAATGATGACTTACTTTCTTGTTCCATCCTCTTCTGAGGCGGAACACTATACTGTGTGATGGTGAGAGAAATTCGTTCCATCTCTCTTCAGATCAAACGAGTGAGCTGAAACATCTGCCTCTTTGGCAAATCCCCATAGCCAAAGAGAAAAGAGCAACGTCCCGATTATCAATCTTTTCATACCTATCCCCTCTTAAAGTATTGTTTGAAGAATTATACAAAACAAACGTGACATTGATGTTACAAGTTGTCATTTTATAGCATTTTTCTACTTCCCTTGACGATACACATACCTGTACCAGGGATCAACCAGGTTTCATCTCCCCTGCTCTGGCAAATGCTGCTTCCAGATGTTTGCTGATCCTTGCGATATGCGCACTGGTACGTCTTAGCCACTTGAGGGCTTCCAGGGCATTACCGCCCTCTATGATACTGACGCTATCGTCTGCCATCATGGAAGTCAGCGTTTCTCTGCTGTGGGAGACAAACTTTCTGATCTTTCTTGCACTCTTTCTCCCAAAAATCGTCGCTTCATTATAGTTTTGTTTTTCCAGGCTCTTCAGCTGAAACTCTACATCTTCATAGAACCACTCAAACCCCTCTTTGAGATACTCCGAGCGCATGAGATAGTCTATACTTCGTTGATCCTCCTGGCAGCGGTCTATCAGGCGCTGCAGGTGATCGGTGATATGGATGATATCGATCAGCCTTTTCCAGTTTGTCTCTTCGCTTTGTGAAAGGTGTATCCTGTCACAGAACATCTCTATCTCTTCCAGGCGTTTCTCGATTTTCACCAGATCGAACTTCTCCGCTTCGTGTTTATTTGCCAGACGATAGTGCATATAGCGCAGTACATTTTTCCACTCATCCAGAAGATACTTCTGTACCAGGCTGAGTGCCACGGGGATATCTTCCAGCAACCCCTCTTCAAATTTGTAGTGCAGACTCCTCTTGGGTTTGGGGATCAGACGCTCCATCATAGCTGCAAACTTTCCGGCAAACGGCAGGACCAAAATCACCCCGAGGGTATTGAAAAAAGTATGAAACCCCACCAGCGCCAACTCTGCATGTTCATTTAAAAAATCCGGAACACTCCAGGAAAGCGCCACCGTATAGGGAGTAATCAAGAACAACGCCATACATCCCGTAAAAAAATTATAGATCACATGGGATATTCCAGTCCGTTTCACCTCTACTGATCCCCCTACCGTAGCTATTGCCGCTGTAAAGGTCGTCCCCACATCCATCCCTACCACCAGAGCTGCGGCCTGTTCAAAACCTATCAATCCGGTATAGAGCAGTGTCAGTGCTGCTGCCACACCTGCGCTGGAGGACTGGGTGATGATCGTGACGATGATCCCCACGATAAGGAGTTCTAAACGCCCTGTCCATGTATCTTCGGGCAGGTATTTTTGCAGAAGAAGACTCTCTACCCCAGCCATCGCCCCCTGCATCCATTCGATCCCCACAAAGATCAGGCCGAAACCGGCCAGGGCATATCCTATCGCGGCAAATTTATCAGAGAAAAAGAGTTTGAGCATCGCCCCAAGCAGGATAAAGGGAAGGATCACTGTTCCTAGCTTGAGCTTGAAACCAAGCAGTGCCACCATCCATCCGGTGACCGTCGTACCGATATTGGCCCCAAAGATGATCCCCAGAGCTTCAGGGAAAGCCAACAGCCCTGCCCCCACAAAACCTACCGCCGCTACCGTAGTTGCACTCGAAGACTGCAGGATCGCTGTGGTGATCGCCCCGGTAAGTGCACCGCTCGCCGGCGTCCTGGTAAAATGCATCAGTGCTTTACGGATACGGTCACCTGCCAGGGCACGCAACCCTTCGGTCATAATGATCATACCGATCATAAAAATACCGACTCCGCCCAGTACCTGCGATATATCCAGGATGGTCTCTATACGCACCTCTGACTCCTTGCCAACCTTCTGCTTCTTCTCTGTATCATAGCATAGTTGGTTACAAACTATACCAGATAAGGCACAAGAAGCAACCATCTGCTGGCAGAAGATGAAAGCGAAAAGGGATGGTACAGGAGATACAGGAGGGGAAAAACCTTCCGTTTTTGCCGGTTTCAGACGGCGCTCTCAACGCCATGGAGATCAAATGATCGCTTTAAATTCAGCTACCCTGGCTTCTTTTTTTGTATAGCAGACGTGGAATCCGGAGAATAACTTTTATGTTATCAAAAATTGTAAAAATTAAAGTAATGTTATCTTAGAATAGTTCTTCGTTAATTCGAAAAAGGGGATATCATTTGAAATTACAATTTGTAATATTAATCATTTTTATGTTAATGACCATAGAGTTTTTGCCTGGAGATGCATTTGACCGCGAGATAGGTTCCATACCGACGGACATCCAGAGTTTCAATGGCGGAGAAGGGAACTGCGATGTTTAATGTTTCAGCCATCCTCCATGATAAACTTCCGAAGTTTAACCAACTGCCCAACACCGTGCAGGGTATGCTCGTTAAATTTTTACAAAATTTATTACATGAAGAGGATTTTGGTAATATCTATCAAAAGAACCATTTTCTCAAAGGCAACAACTATGTAAGCAGCATGCTGAGAAATCTGAATATACAGTATACCGTTAAACCCAACGAGTTGCTGAATATCCCCTCAGAAGGCGGTTTGATAGTAGTCGCAAATCACATCACAGGGGCTTCGGATGCCTTTTCTCTTGTAGAGCTCATCGCAAATCACAGAGAAAACAGGAAAGTCAGGCTTCTGGTAAACAGTATGCTGAGCGGGGTGACACAGGCCTCGGATATCATTATCCCTGTAGATAACATCACCGGAGCGATTACGAAAAAGAGTCTGGAGAGCGTATACAGCGCATTGGAGAATGGCGAGGTTGTCGTTGTCTTCCCCGCCGGAATTGTCAGCAGGCTCTCCTGGAGAGGGATCAAAGATACGGCATGGAGACCCAGTTTCCTGAAAATAGCGAGAAAGGCATCCGTACCGATCCTGCCGGTCAGGATCGAAGGAAGGAACAGCGCGCTGTTTTATCTTCTGTCGATGATATTGCCAAAAAAAATAAGCGGCCTGATGCTGCCCCGCGAATTTGCGATTGCAGGGAAACAGAAACCGTTACACCTGAATATCGGTAAGGTGATCCCCCCAGCTTCTTTCAGTGATAAAACGATCGGGCTTGAGACCTATGTGCAGATGTTTTATGATCATCTTTATACCTTGGGAACCACAAAAAAAGAGATACTTAAAACAGAGATCACTATAGCAAAACCGATCAATCCGAGGCTTTTGAAAAAAGAGATCAAGAAGGCAGAATTCCTGACCTATACCAGTGACGGTAATCAGCTTGTAATTGCCGATGCGGCAACATCCCCCTGCCTGATCAACGAATTGGGGCGTCTGAGAGAACTCTCGTTCAGGGCGATTGGCGGCGGCACCAAGAGCTATCGCGATAATGATATGTACGATAACTACTACAAACATCTGGTCTTATGGAATGAAGAAGAGCTTGAGATCATGGGTGCCTACAGATTGGGACTATGCCGGGAGATTGTTTCCCAAAAAGGCATAGAAGCACTCTATACCTACAACCAGTATGACTTTGATCAGGAGTTCGGAAACTATCTGGATCAGGCAATGGAGGTCGGCAGAAGTTTTGTACAGCCTAAATATTGGCGCTCCATGGCATTGGATAACCTCTGGAAAGGTATTGTTAAATATCTCGATATGCATCCTGAGGTACGCTATACCTACGGTATCGTTACGATCAATGCGGATATGCCGCACAAGGCAGCCGCAGCAATCGTTTACTTTTATTCCAAATATTTTTCTCCCGATGTACAGATGATGCAGGCCAAAACACAGTTTCATATCCCTCCCGAAGAGAAGGAGAAATATGACAAACTGTTTGAGGGCTTAAGCTATAAAGAGGGGTTGGCAGCATTAAAGCACTATCTCAAGGGATTTAACGTATCGATCCCTACGCTTTTCAAACAGTATCCTGAGCTCTACAAAGAAGGTGGAGTGAACTTTTTTGATTTCAGCAAGAACGATAAACTGCACGGCGTCATCGAAGGTTTGATCATGACAGATAACCATAAGATGAAAGAAAACCGAAGAAGGCGATACATCGCCTGATAGACGTGATCCATCACATCCCCGGAAAAACGGGTGGATCTCTCTCCCTCTCATCAAAAAGAGCTTCTGCACCTACACGCAGGGGTAAATTTGGACAGGCCTGCTTCTTGCTGTCATTGTTGATTCCAAACTATGGTAGAATAGCAGATATCAAAAGGAGTATCGGATGGCTGAGCTTGAGATAGAACGCAAGTTTCTGCTTTTGCCCTGCAGAGCAAAAAAGTTATTGCACTTTTATCAAATCCCTTACAAAAAAGTACGCCTTGAGCAGTACTATGTTTCTACTCCCGCCTCTCCCTATACACGTTACCGTAAAAAAGGTGATACCTTCTATCAGACGATCAAAAGCGGCGAAGGGATGGTACGTGAAGAAAAAGAGTTCGAAGTCTCTCAAGAAGAGTATGAAGCACATAGATCAGAAGCATTGGGCCGCGTCATCACCAAAGAGCGCTATACCTTTGAATATCAGGGGGACACCTATGAGATGGATCTCTTCAAAGGTACATTAAAAGGGTTATGCTATCTCGAAATCGAGTTTCCGAATGAAAAGAGCGCCCATGCCTACAGGTTGCCGGAAATTTTTGAGAAGTTTCTGGTCACTGAAGTCACCTATGATAATGCCTTTAACAACGCTGCCCTGAGCAACTCTGAGACTTTCCCGACTCCTCAGCTCAAGCATACGTATCTCGACGAGCATAAAGGAGTTTTCCGGATCATACCCTTCCTCCCCGTAGCCGATGCGATCGATACAATGATCTACCAGCTGACAAGCGAGATCAAAACCTACCAAACCGTACTCCAAGGTGATCCCAAAGATGTCGAAGCACTCCATCAGTTTCGTATCCGTATGAGAAAACTCCGTGCACTGCTGCAGGAGTTTGAACGTTTTTTTGCCCCCAAATGGTTGAAGAAACATAAGAAGCTGCTTGCCAAACTGATGGCGCATACCAATGCCAAACGGGATAATGATGTGGCACTGAGTGACATCGATATCTTTGCAAAGAAACTCAGCTCCAAAAATACAAAATCTTTGGATAAGCTGAAACATTCCCTGCAGAAAAAAGAAGCAAAACTTGAGAAAAAACTTATTTCATTTATGGAGGGGGAAGCCTTATCCGCTGAACTCATAGCACTATGCCGGGACGCAGAGAAGCAGGAGATCTATCAGGAGTCTGCACGACAACCGTTGATCCTTGTAGCGATCTCTATCATCAACCAAAGCGTTCAGGATATCCTCAAAGAGGGGGAACCGCTCAAAAAAGGTTTCAATAAGAAGGCGTACCATAAACTCCGTATAGAGTTTAAAAAGCTCCGATATCTTCTGGAACTTCTCTCACCGATCATCCCCCCGGATACACTGAACAATGCACTCGATCATCTTAAAAAGATACAAACTCTCCTGGGAGAGATCAATGACCTTCAGGTACAGAAGAAAGAGCTCAAATCATTTTGTAAAAACTGTAAAGATAAAAAACAGAAATCACTAAAAGTATTGAAAAAAAAGATGCAAACCAGAGAAGAGAAGAAACTCGCTGCCTTTGAGAAGGCATTTGATAGCTTTAAAAAAGAGAAATCACTCTATCAGAAACTGCTTTATCTTTGATTACATCATCGCCGCTTATCAATCCCAACTGATTTTGTCACTACACACATAGGCAACACTCAAAAGGTATCATACGGAGTACTCTAAGAGAAAAAAGGAGTTTAGTGATGAAAAAATTTGCTTTTGGACTTATCATACTATTGATCCTGATTCAATTTCTGCCTTTTGGTCGTGACCATACCAATCCCGTGATTCAGGCAGAACCGCAGTGGGATTCACCGAAAACAAAAGCGCTTTTTGACCGAACCTGTGCCGATTGCCACTCACATACCACCAATTGGCCATGGTATAGCAATATCGCCCCGCTCTCCTGGATCATTTCAGACCATGTCAAAGAGGGGCGGGAACACTTTAATGTATCGGTATGGGGGCTTCAGAAACATAATGAAGGCGAAGAAGCAGCCGAAGAGTTAGAAGAGGGAGAGATGCCGGTATTTGGCTATACGATCACTCACCCCGAAGCACGTCTGAGCGATGAGGAGAAGAAGCTTCTTATTCAAGGATTGGAGGCCACATTCGGGAGAGAAAAGGATTAACGATAGAGCGCTGAACCGATCACTTTATAGAGGATAGGCTCTTCAAACTCATCCTCCAGTTTTACCCCTCCGATAATACCTACAGGGTGGATGGAGTGTTTCGCAGCCTCCAATAGTGCTTCACCGCCGATATTGGCTTCAGACTTTGTTTGGGTTGCGCGGTAGGCACCAAGCCCGATATAGTCCAGATCAAGCCTGTTGGCTTCTTCTATTTCGGAGAGATTGTGTGTAGAGAGACCCAGCAGTTTTCTACCGATCATGCCACGCACTTTTTTGACTGATTCGTTGAGATTAGCACTATACTCGCGTATATCCTCCTGGCCGATATGCAGCCCGTCGGCAAACTCAATCAACTCTACCGTATCATTGACAATGAGTATCCCCTGATAGTGTTCACGGATCAGCAGCAGGTCGGACTTTTTTTCTTCCAGGGTGCCGTTTTTGTTGCGGTATTGCAGAATCGGAATATCAAAATTTTTGAGATGTTCCAGGTGGGAAAGAAGAGAGACGCCTCGGCCAAGAAGTGTCTCTTTGTCTACAAGCGCGTAGATCTTCGCAGAAGCGTTTTGTACCATATCCGGTGATCAGCCTGCTTTTTTATTGAAGAGCTTGAAAAGATCAGAAAGCGTCTGCTTCATCTCCGCACGGTTTACCACCATATCGATCAGTCCGTGTTCAAGCAGGAACTCGGCACGCTGGAACCCTTCAGGAAGGTCCACACCGACTGTCTGCTTGATCACCCTCTGTCCTGCAAATCCGATCAGCGCATCAGGCTCGGCCATGATGATATCTCCCAGCATCGCAAAAGATGCCGATACTCCTCCCATCGTAGGATCGGTCAGGATAGAGATAAACGGCAGGCCTTTCTGGTGCAGTCTGTTCAGCGCAGCAGAGGTCTTGCTCATCTGCAGCAGTGAGTAGGTACTCTCCTGCATACGCGCACCGCCTGATGCAGAGACGATGATGAAGCCGCACTCTTTTTCGATCGCACGGTTGATACAGCGTACGATCTTCTCTCCCTCTACAGAACCGAGGCTTCCCCCCATAAACGAAAAGTCAAATACGGCAAGCTCCACAGGCTGACCATCGATCGTAGCGCTTCCGCTCATAACAGAAGAGCTCTTTCCCGTCTTTGCCTTAGCTTCTTCGATACGTTTCTTGTAAGACTTCTTGTCTGAGAATTTTAAAGGATCGACCGGAGCCAAAGTGGCATCCATCTCGACAAACGACCCTTCATCGACAAGCGCTTCGATACGCTTCTCCGCACTGATGCGGAAGTGGTGATTACACTTCGGACAGACATTCAGCTTTGATTCGACCTCTTTATAGAACATCAAAGAGGTACATTTAGGACACTTTATCCACTGATTGGGTGTCTCTTTTACGCTCTCATCTTTTTTGAACAAATTTCCAAACATTGTTTACTCCTCCACTGAAACCGACTGGATTAATCCAACGATCCTCTTAACGATATTTTTATCTTTCGATACTATAACATAATCCTCATCAACAACCACTTCAAGCCCTTCACAAAGTGCCAATCCTGCGGCAAAATCATAGATTCGGAACGGCCCGACAAAAAGCACGAACTCCACGCTGTGGGCATAGGCAAGAGAGAGCGCTACTGCGCCGGGAGCTCTGAACTTGAACTTCTCCCGATGCAGTTTCTCTACCAGGGCACCGTTGGCATAAGCTTTTTCAAAGAGCCCTATCTCGCTTCCGGGCGTCTCCCCTATCGCTCGGAACTCCCGGCTGAAGAGTTTTCCCTGCACAGCTTCCTGACCTGCTTCCTTGATGAAAATATCCCCGTTGGCAAGGTTGCAGACCACGGCACTCTCAAGTACCCCCTCCCTGTTGATCCGGGCGACAGAAGTACCATAATAAGGAAATTGTGAAAGGGCATTGGAACTGCCGTCGATCGGGTCGATAATGATCTGCTCCTCACCCTCTCCGATCAATCCGCTCTCTTCCGACTCGATCATACCGAATGAACCGAGGTGCTTTACAAAGATCTCTTCGGCGAAAAGATCAAGGTTGGAGCTGACATCCCCGCCGGCACCGACTTCACTCTTTTCGCGCCATGATGTGTCGAATTTTTGCAATGCAGTGAAGATCTCTTCATTGGCATTCATAACAGCTTGGATAAATGGCGTCATTGTATTTCCTTCGTGCAAGATGCTCGGTATCCCGAAAGTACGAAATTATCAGTAGAAAAATAATGCGTCAAAGACGCATATATGAACGCTAAACGCTTAGCACTGAACTCCAAGTTCGGCAAAACCGAACTTATTCACCTTTCTTTTGTGCCTCAAGTGTCGGCTTTGTACCTCTAGGAACAACCATCCAGAACTTTCTGATCTCAGTTCTGAACCCTTCCAGGATTTCCGTTGCTCTCTGGCTTCCTGTTTTTTCGATGTAATCTTTAAGAAGCTCTTTGAGTTCGAACATCTCTGTATCGTACTCATCTGTATCGATACGGAATGCTTCAACCAGTTCAAGGTTGAGCTTTTCGTAGAATCCGCCGTCAATATCGTAAACAAATGCTTTACCGCCTGTCATACCTGCACCGAAGTTCACACCGGTCTTACCGAGGATCGCAACCACACCGCCTGTCATATACTCACATGGATGGTCACCTGTTCCTTCTACGACTGCCGTGACACCCGAGTTACGTACAGCAAAACGTTCACCGACCATACCGTTGATATAGACAGTACCGCCTGTCGCACCGTACAGACAAGTATTTCCTCCAAGTGCAAACGATGCGCCTGCGATCTTATCAGCCGTGATCACGATACGTCCGCCGTTCATCCCCTTACCGATATAGTCGTTTCCTGCACCTTTGACATTGATGTTGATCCCTTTAGAGAGGAAAGCACCCAGTGACTGACCTGCTGTACCGGTAAGGTCAAGGTTGATCGTACCTTCCGGAAGACCTTCATTACCATAACGTTTTGCGATCTCGCCCGAAATTCTCGTACCGAAACTTCTATTGAGGTTATTGATCTCTTTCGTCAGTGTGATCGGTGCCACCGGATTTTCAATCGTTGGAAGGAGCTCTTCAATGATCGCTTTTTCATACTCGTTTTGATCATACGGCTCATTAGAAGCTACCTGGCAAGTATCCACACCTTCCACTTTTTCAAGCAGTTTTTCAAACTCAAACTTCTTGGCAAACTCATCATCGACTACTTTGAGCAGTTCTGTCTTACCGATGATCTCTTCAAGTGATCTGTAACCGAGACTTGCAAGAATCTCTCTTACCTCTTCACCGATAAGGTTGAAGTAGTTGATCACTTTTTGCACGTTCCCTGTAAATCTCTCTCTCAGTTTAGGATCTTGCGTTGCAACCCCTACTGAACAGGTATTGAGGTGACAGATACGCAGCATCATACATCCCACAATTACCAGTGCAGCGGTACCGAATGCATACTCTTCTGCACCAAGGATCGCTGCTTTTACTACATCCATACCTGTTTTAAGTCCGCCGTCAGTCTCTACCGTTACCTGGCCTCTAAGGTTGTTTGCTTTGAGGGCATTGTGCGCTTCAACCAGACCAAGCTCCCAAGGGTTACCCGCAAATCTGATAGAACCGATCGGTGCTGCACCCGTACCACCGTCAGAACCCGAGATAATGATCTTATCCGCATAGGCTTTCGCAACACCCGCAGCGATCGTACCGACACCCGCAGTCGACACCAGTTTTACCGCAACTTTTGCTCTGGGGTTAGCCTGTTTGAGGTCAAAGATCAGCTGTGCCAAATCCTCGATAGAGTAGATATCGTGGTGTGGCGGTGGTGAGATCAGTGTCACACCGGGCTTGGTGTATCTGAGTCTCGCAATAAGAGGTGTTACTTTTGATCCTGGAAGCTGTCCACCTTCACCAGGCTTCGCACCCTGAGCAACTTTGATCTGAAGTTCCTCGGCATTTTGTAGATACTCAGGTGTAACACCGAATCTTCCTGATGCAACCTGCTTGATCTTGGAGACTTTGTTTGTACCGTAACGCGCTTCGTCTTCACCACCCTCACCGGAGTTAGACTTACCACCGATCGTATTCATCGCCACAGCCAATGTCTCATGCGCTTCCTGGGAGATCGATCCCATAGACATCGCTGCAGTCGAGAAACGCTTGAAGATTTCGCTCAGCGGTTCTACCTCATCGATACTGATCGGTGCTCTATCGCTTCTAAACTCAAAGAAATCACGGATAAACTTTTCGTGTCTGTCATTGACAAGTTTTTTAACCGCTTCATAATCCTCTTTGCTTCCTGTCTCGGCAGCTTTCTGGATCGCACTGATCGTGGTTTTTGAGAAGTCGTGGAACTCTTCGCCTTTTCTGTATTTGTAGAATCCACCTTTGTAGAGTACATGTCTCTCACCCTCGAATGCATCTGTGAAAGCTCTTTGGTGATTGCTGTTGAGTCTCTCTTCGATATCACTGTATCCAAGCCCTTTAAGCAACCCTCTTGTCCCTTTGAAACACTCTTCTATGATCTCTTCGCTGAGACCAATCGCATCAAACAATTTAGAGTTTCTGTAGCTGGAGATTGTTGAGATACCCATCTTTGACATGATCTTCATCAGACCGCCACCGATCGCTCTACGTACCTTTTTAAATAAAGCTGCACGCTCTTCACCCTCTAAATCAATCAGAGTATCTACCGTATAGTAAAGCAGGTATGGGAAGATCGCTGCTGCACCATATCCGATCAGACATGCAGCTGAATGAGGATCAAATACCTCTCCGGTAGCAGCCACTACGCTAGTAAGGTGTCTGAGTTTACGCTCAAGCAGTGTCTGGTTTAGACGCCCTACTACCATCAAGATAGGCATGACTTTATTGTTGGCAGACAATCCCCTGTCATCAAGGATGATCGTTCTCACACCGTTATCTCTAACATCTACGATGATTTTTTCAATCAGTGCATCAAGGCTTGCTTTGAGATCATGTGTAAACGTAGTATCGTAGTATCCACATTTATAAGTAGGATCATACTTCTCGTTGTTCTCATCACCGAACTCCTGAAGGATATGGAATTTCTCAGATGACATGATAGGAAGTACCGTCTTAAGTCTTTTTGCATGCTCTGCATCATCAGAAAGCACATTTCTTACTTCACCGAAACCTGTGTTAAGGCTCATCACTGTTTTTTCTCTGATCGGGTCGATCGGCGGGTTCGTGACCTGTGCAAATTTCTGCTTGAAGAAGTCTGTAAAGTTTCTCTGCTCTTTAGAGAACGCTGCGATAGGGGCATCATCACCCATGGATGCAGTCGGCTCTTTCCCCTCTTCGACCATTGGCTTGATCACTTCTCTGATCAGTTCAAGCGTATAGTTAAAGTAACGCTGTTTTGACTCCATATCTTTTTGATCACTGTATGGCTTCTCTACTGTTGTATTGGGTACATGCTCTTGAAGATAATTCAAGTTTTCACCAAGCCATTTGTTGTACGGGTGCCCCGTTTTGAGATACTCATTGATATCTTCGTTATAAAGCACTTTACCGAACTTCAGGTCGATTCCCATCATTTCACCGGATTGAAGTCTACCACGCTCAACGATCTCCTCTTCCGGAATTTCAAGTACCCCGTACTCTGATGAGATCAGAAGTCTGTTATCCGTTGTCTTGATGTATTTCGATGGTCTCAAACCGTTTCTGTCAAGCACACAACCGATATAACGGCCGTCAGTCATACTCACAGCTGCAGGACCGTCCCATGGCTCAAAGCAGGTACTTGCATACTCATAGAATGCTCTAAGATCACTATCCATATGTGGTGCATTGTGCCATGGGGCAGGGATCATTGAACGCGCTGCTTTAAAGAAATCCACACCGTTAACTCTCAGGAACTCCATGAAGTTATCCAGGCTGGCAGAGTCACTCATACCATCCTGGATCACATCCATCAGTCTGCTCATCTCATCATCGCTGAATACATCACTTTTGACTGCATTCATCTTGGCAGCAACATTAAATCTATTGGCTGTAACAGAGTTGATCTCACCGTTGTGTGCGATCATTCTAAATGGCTGTGCAAGTTTCCACTGCGGCAGTGTGTTCGTAGAGAATCTTTGGTGGAAAAGACAGAATGATATCTCAAAGTTTTCGTTTGCAAGATCCTGGTAAAACTCTTTGATATGCGTTGGCATCACAAGGCCTTTATATGATACCACGGCTGTAGAGAATGAAGGGATATAGAAGTCTTTATCTTCTTTCAACGCTGCTTCGATCTCTTTGCGTGAAAGGTAGATCAGCGCTTCAAAACGCTCTTTTGCTACTGCAGACTTGGGTGCGACAAATACCTGTTTCATATTGGGAAGTGTCTCAAGCGCCTGCTTTCCTAAAGCATTGGTATCCACCGGGACAGTACGTGTATAGATCACTTGAAGGTCATTGTTCTCACATACTGATTTGATCACATCAAAATTCGTGTCATCTTTTGAAAAGACCATTGCTACTGCATAGGTTTCAGGAAGGGTTACACCCTCTTTATCTGCCTCTTGCGCAAAGAACGACCGTGGCATAGAAAGCAACAGCCCCGAACCGTCTCCTGTTTTACCGTCTGCTGCAATGGCCCCTCTATGCATCATACGCTCTAACGATGTCACTGCGTCTTCGAGGTTTTTATGAGAAGGAATATTGTCGATGGATGCCAAAAGTCCAAATCCACAATTGTCCTTGAATGAAGTATATAAATCTTGCATTGTTCAGCCTTAAATGTTGGGATAGAGAACACTACTTGTCGTGTCCATAAAATAGGCCCGATTATACAAAAATGGCTGTTAAATATTGTTTAAGCCCTTATAAAATGCCTCTTGAGTGGGTATTGTTTAATGCGCTTTTTACTATAATTTTTCCAATATCTCAAAAAAGGAAATAGGATCAGAGGATTTATACTGGGGGTTAAAAAAGCCAAGAACGAAGACTCGATTGCCGTGGTCCTGAGTGAAGAGAACATTCGTTCCTACTACCGTTTTTACGGTGCAAGACATTCGATCCTGCAGCTTGGAAACCTGGTGGACTTTGAAGCGGATGGCGAAGATGGGCGGTTTCTTCCCCGCATACGCTCTCTCTCCCATATCGGTTTTCCCTGGCTTTTCGATAAAAACAGGCTGCTGCTTTGGCACAACTTTATACGCCTTTTCGAACCGCACCTCAAAGATGCTGAAGAGATAGAGAGTTTTTACTTTGACCTGCTGCTGGATGCCGCCAAACGATGGAACAGGCAAAACCCCAGGCGTATCGTCTGTGAAAGCTATATCAGGCTTCTGGAGTATGAAGGGCGTATCCACCATAATGATCAATGCTACATCTGTGAAATGCCGATAGAGCGGGATATCTCTTTGATGCAGTCATTTATACCCGCACATCCTGAGTGCCTCTACAGTGCTTCGCTGCCCAAAGAAAAAGTATTCGAGTTCTTTGAAAGCAAAAAAACGGTCTTTCTGGAGGATGATGAAGTGGACTACCTCTATCAGGTAGTGATGAAAGGATTCTAGACCACTTTATACGTTGTGCATTCAATGAACTTTTTTTGCTATGCACTTCTACTTCACTCACTGCTCTCTTTTTTCCTGGTTTTGGCAAAGCCAGCACCTTTTTTCTCTTTTGCCTTCAGTTCCAAAGCCTCAACAATCAAACGATAATCCATCCCTGCCTGATGCATCTTTGCAAAACAGACAGCGATCACTGCGATGGCATTGGGTACTTCACCCTTTTTCTTATAGGACTGTAGATTCTTCTCACTGACTTTTATCAACTTGCTGAACTTTGGAAGGCTGATCTCGGCATCTAACAATAACTTCTTAAACTCTATAAACGTCATAGGCTGCTCTTTGGTTTTCTATCCCTGAATTATAACATATCATCTTACTTGACATTAAGTAATAATAAAAATATAATAGTAATATTTTATTACCATTTATTGAGATTTTTGGTTTTAAAATAAAAAACAATGATACAGAAGGAGAAACCGTTTATGGCAAAAGTACTGAAGAAGAGAGCGATGAAAAAAGTGGCCAACAAGGCAACAAAGAAGGCAGTGGCGAAAAAAGCAGTAGCGAAAAAATCTGCAAAGAAAGTACTCAAAAAAGTGACCAAAACCCTGTTGAAGAAGAAACCTGCCACAAAGAAAGCGGCAAAAAAGGTAGCGAAAAAAGCGGTCAAAAAAGCTGCATAATCCTCAGGGGACAGCATCCGCTGCTCTCCGCCCTACACGCTACAGTTTTTTCAAAAACTCCGTTTTCAGATAGATCATTGTCCCGTTGACACGCCCCTGGATATGTGTCGGATCATCTAATACCATACGGATATTTTTGACCGTGGTTCCCTGCTTTGCGGTAAACCCTGCACCCTTGACAGGAAGGTCTTTGATGATAGTGACACTGTCCCCTTCGTCCAAAAGTGTACCGTTGGAATCCCTTACTTCTATCCGTACGCCACCCTCTTCCAAGCCCGCCTCGGCCCACTCCAGCACAGAAGGATCAAGATAGAGCATATCAAGCATGTCCTGCGGCCATCCTTCAGAAGAGATCTGTTTGAGGATACGGTATGCCATCGCCTGTACTGCAGGCTCGGGACTCCACATTGTATCGCTCAGACAGTGCCAGTGGTTGACATTTTCCATCGGATTGTCCAGCAGTTCCCGGCAGCTATCACACAGCAAAATAGACTGCTCCGCACTCCCGTCCGAAGGCTCCACCTGATAGACGGACAATCCCTCGGTCGCCCCGCACAATTCGCACTTTTCGCCGCTGCGATCTTTGAGTATTGTTTCTACATCCAGCATCATCTACCCTTTCTGAATTACTTTTCATTCTATTCTAGCAAAATGCTACTTTAAGACTCCAAGGCGTCCTTTCAGTCCCAGTGTTGTTGTATAGCCAACCTCGGTAAACCTCAACTCCCCTTTGCTGTCAAAGATAAGGGTCGTAGGAAAGACTTCGACATGGAAACGCCCGGCCCACTCGCCCGCTCTGTCATTGAGCACACGGAACCGATAGCCGTTTTCCGAAAGATAGCTTCGCAAGGTATCATCTGAACCCGAGTTCACCGCAATGGTGAGTACCTCATACTCCTCTGAAATCGCCTCTATATTGGAGGCTTCGGCCCTGCATACAGGACACCATGTCGCCCAGAAATGTACCACAAGCGGTTTTCCTTCTCTCTCCCTGCTGCTGAAAACAGTACCGTCTACCAGCATTGCCTCTATTGTCGGCAACCTGCTGCTTGTCAGTTCCGGACTTCGCAGATAGCTCAGGATATTGCTGATGAGAAAAAGCATCACGGCAAAGACAAGTATCTCTTTGAGTATTTTTTTTACGTTCAGCTTCATACTTTCAACCGCTCCAGCCGCAGCTTAAGCTCGCCTGTATATCCCCCTCCGTAGAGCGCGATATGCACCAGAAGCGGGTAGATCTGGTAGAGCGCAACCTTGGTCTCATAGAAATCCTCGCTTAAAGGGTGCAGTGCCGTATACTCCTTGAAAAAACGTTCTCCGAAAGTATGAAAAAGCAGGATAAAAGCAAGCTCCATCTCTCTGTCTCCAAAGTAGATCGCAGGGTCGATGAAACAGGGACCGTTTTTTTCATACAGGAGATTGCCGTTCCAGAGATCCCCATGCAGTAGAGAAGGGGTGATCCGGCTCATATCGATACGCCTGTAGAGCCCACTGCACAAAGCCTCAAGCCGCTCCAGCAGAGATCTCTCCAGCACTCCTCTCTCATAACACCATTTTGCCATCGGCAGGATCCGCATCTGGGAGAGGAAAAGCCCCCAGTTGTATTGTGTCTGTTCGTTATTTTGGGTGAATGAGGCGATGGTTGTATTGTAGTAGTAGCCGTACATCCGGCTATCATTGGTCACCCTGTGGAGCGATGCCAGGGCCTTTGCCGCTTCGCTCTCCCTCTCATAAGCGGGATTGTTGCAGGGTTCTATATACTCCAGCACCAGCGCTTCTCTTGCGGAGGCGATCACATGAGGAACCCTCAGCCCCTCTTCCCTCAGGTCCTGCAGCATCCTTGCTTCGATCAGGAGATCATCCCTCTCCTCTGCTGTGGTTTTGATCACAACAGGCTCTCCATGCAATCTCGCCTGATAGATATCCCCTATCTGCCCCGCACTCAGATAGAGAAAATCGGACACCTCGCTATCCAGCAGCTGGGAGAGTTTTTCCCTGGCCACCTAGAGGTCCACACCGTCCCAGAACTCATCGTAGTCCAGGTCCGTCATCATATTTTCGTTCTCAAGGTTCTTCTCCTGCAGCCTTTTCTGCTGTGCCTCAAAATAGAGCTCCAGCGCCTCTTCAAGCATCCGGTTGACATCTTTGCCGAGCAGTTCGCTGTAGAGCTGTAGATTCTCTACGGTGGAGTGTTTCAGTTCTATCATCAAATCTTCCTGCATAGGATCTCCTCATACGATTTAGTCTTCAGGCGAAGGGACATGACTCAGCACGATATCAATGATCTTGTCATTGGTAAAATCATTGAATTTCGCATGTTCTGTCTGGATGATACGGTGGCGGAAGACATCATGGATCACCTCCTTGACATCCGTGACCGTCACTTCATCCCTTCCCTGCATCCAGGCATGGACCCTTGCACACAGATCCAGCGCCATCGTACCTCTGGGACTCACTCCCACTTCGATCAGCATCTCAAGCTGTTTGCTCTGGTAACGAAGCGGATAGCGTGTCGCAAAGACCAGCTCTACGATATACTTTCCTATCGCTTCGCTCCGCGTGATACGCTCCAGCTCCTGCCTTGCGGCAAGGATCAGCTCCTGGGGGACTTTCGGCTCTTCTTCGGGCTTTGTTTTCATACGTTTATTGTGTGCCTGTTCAAGTATCTGATACTCCGAAGCCGTATCCACATAATCGATCTTCACATGCATCAGAAACCTGTCCTTCTGTGCTTCAGGAAGAGGAAAGGTACCTGCCTGCTCTATAGGGTTCTGTGTCGCAAGAACGATAAAAATTTCGGGAAGCGGATAGGTTTTGCCGGCGATTGTCACCTGCTTCTCCTCCATCGCTTCAAGCATCGCCGATTGTACTTTGGCAGGCGCACGGTTAATCTCGTCAGCCAGAATGATATTGCCGAAAATCGCCCCCTTCTCCAGGTACAGCACAGGTTTCCCCTCCACCTCATAAACCTTCTCACGCCCCAACACATCGGAAGGCTGAAGATCAGGAGTGAACTGTATACGAGAAAACTTGGCATCCATCACCTCCGACATCGCACGTACCGTCTGGGTCTTTGCAAGGCCGGGCAGCCCCTCCACCAGGATATTCCCGCTCGCCAGAAGCCCCATGATAAAACGGTCTACAACCCTCTCCTGCCCGATGATCCTCTCGTTCATCTGTTTTCGCAGTGACTCTATCGCTTCTCGTGGTGTCATATGCACTCCTTTTATTTTCCTATTGTATCAAAACTCCGCCAAAGAGCAGAAACTCATTTCTCCAGTATATAGATCAGATCGGGGAAAAGCACGATAATCACCAGGGCAGTCAGCTGTAGGAGGATAAACGGTATCACCCCTTTGTATATTGCCCCCGTACCGATCTTGTCTCCTGCCGAACCTTTAAGGTAAAAGAGCGCAAATCCAAACGGCGGTGTGAGAAAGGAGGCCTGCAGGTTCATTGCGATCAGGATAGCGAACCAGACAGGATCGATACCAAATGAGGCAACGATAGGCACAAGGATCGGAACGACCACAAAAGCGATCTCGATAAAATCGATAAAGAATCCAAGCACAAAGATCACGACCATGGCGATCAGAATGAACATCCATCTATCCCCCAGATCACCGGTAAAGAACGCCATCGCCATCTCACCGCCGCCAAGTTCGTTAAAGACCAGGGAGAATGCCGTAGCGCCGATCAGGATCATGAAGATCATTGCCGTAAGTTTCACCGTTTCAATCGCTGCATAGCGCAACATCTCCAAAGAAAAGCTCTTCTTGCCTATTGCCAGGAGTACAGCACCCAGTACACCGATGGCTGCGGATTCCGAAGGTGAAGCGATCCCCGCAAAGATAGACCCCAGCACCACCCCGATAAGCAGCAGCGGCGGGATGATCTCTTTGATAGCAGCGTAGAGTACTTCATGGTAAGGCTCCTCCGAGACGATCGCAGGTGCCGCCTCCTTCTTCAGCAGCGAAAGGATCAGGATATAAAGGATATAGAGCCCGATCAAAATAAGGCCGGGGACCACCGCTGCCTTGAATAGATCTCCTACTGACAGGTGCATCTGGTCTCCCAGGATGATCAATACGACCGAAGGGGGGATCAGCTGCCCCAGCGTACCGCTTGCTGCGATACTTCCCGAAGCGAGTTCCGGCGAGTAGTTATGCTTCAGCATCAGCGGTAGTGCGATCAGGCTCATCATCACCACGGATGCCCCTACGATACCTGTACTTGCAGCCAATATCGCTCCCACGAGTACCACAGAGATCGCAAGCCCGCCTCTCACTCTGCCAAAGAGCTTCCCCATGGAGATAAGCAGCCCCTCTGCCATCCTGGATCTCTCCAGTATCAATCCCATAAAGATAAAAAGCGGTACGGCCATCAGGGTGACATTGCCCATGATCCCATAGGTTCTATGGGGAAGCATCTCCAGTACATGAAGGCCCAGCTCATCCGTGATCAGCGCAAAAAACAGCGCTGTCCCTGCAAAGACAAACGCCACCTGAAACCCGATCATCAGCAAAAACAACGCAAGCGCAAACAAGAGGATCACCGGATCGATCCAGTAGGCCATCGTGTGATACCATGCCGCATAGACAAGCATACCCAGCACAGCTACGACACCCAGTATCCGCCAAAGTACCCGCTTGTGCTGCAGCCTCCCATACGCCTTGATGATCTCACTCAGTGCCTGCATCACAAGCAGCGCAAATGCCACCACCAGCATCCCCTTGATCAGCCACCGGTGCGTCAGACCTCCCGGATCTGAGGAAACCTCCTGCTGAAGGTAGCTCTGGTAGGTCATATCATACGCATCATAGATAAAAAGCAGTGAAAAGGGGATCACCAGCAGCAGCTGGGAGAGTATCTGTACCGCCGCTTTGGTATCGCTGCTGTAACGCTCAAAGAAGATATCCACCCGCACATGTTTGTCGTGCTTGAGCGCATAGGTCAGCCCCAAAAGAAAAATGATATCAAAAAGATGCCACTCCACTTCCTGAAGTGCGATAGAACCTGCACTGAAGAGGTAGCGCATCACTGCATCATAGGCTACAAGAAGTGAAAGCAGCACAACCAGCAGGGCCGCCAGAAGGCCGCTGTATTTTGAGAGCCGATCAAGAGGATAGGAGAGATTGAAATGTTCTGTCATCGTCGTGTATTGTCCGTTGTGTTCATTGGAACGATTTTACCCTATCTCTACTTGATATCTTTCTATATATGATTCAAATTGGCGTCGGATAAATAGAGCTGTGGCAAGTGGTAGCCGGTATGGAAAAGCAGCGTAGTATTGTGAGCATGAGGAGAGATGCGGATCTCTCCGGCAAGAGGATGCTTCCCCTCCGCATCTGCCAATGCAAAAAAGCGAGGAAGTCTCCTGAATCTAAAAAAAGTCACCTAGGCAAACATTTTCTTCATCTTCTCAAACAGAACACCGGTGATCCCTTTTGGTTTTGCCAGCGCTTCGATATACTGGTTATAGCTCATATGCCTCTCTTCAAGGAATCCCTCAAGGTACTGGATCGAAGCGTCCATGCCGTGCTCTTTCTCAATCTCCAGCATCTTTTGGTAGAGCGGCTCCACCTCTTTGACGACATTTCTGGGTGCAGCCTGTCTATAGGCGATATAGTTGCGTATCTTTCCGTCTCTGTCTCTCTGGATATCAAAATCGGTCGTTACCCAGTAGTGATCACCGTTTTTTGCAAGGTTTTTGACGACTGCCATGATATTTCTGCCGTTCTTGATACTCTCCCACATCAGATAAAAAATCGCCTTTGGCATATCCGGGTTTCTTAGGATATTATGAGGAGAACCTACCAATTCATTCTCTTTATACCCTGTAATCTCTACAAACTTGTGATTTCCGTAAGTGATCACACCTCTCTGGTCAGTTTTACTGACCAGCATATCCTTAGCATTGAGTTTTATCTCTCTGTCGGTCGGATGCGGACGTAACATTGCTGTCTCTTTTTTTATTTTTCCTCTTTTAAATAAAGTTATATTCTAATAAGTTATTACTTTATATTCAATTAAAGTTATAATAGTAATAATTATTGATTGATAATACTTATCTATTAATAATTATTATCTTTCAATATGTAAATATATTCTCTCGCTGAAGTGGCACTCCTGACACCATTTTCTCTCTGATTCAAAAAAATTATCTCTTTATCATATTGCTTGGTTGGATTTGCATAGATCGAACATTTCTTATACAATCAAAAGCGAGTACCTATCTACTGAAAAAGGGAGAATTAAAATGGTGTCGCTACGGAGATATACTGTCCGCACTGCAAACGCCTTGATCTCAAGAGAAAAAAGAGGGTTTTGTAAAAAATTGCTTCTAAAGGTTCCTCCCCTTAACCGGTGCAATCAATGATAAAGTATTGACTTCAAAGAGATGGCCGATAAAAACAAAGCCCATACATGGGAAAAGCGAACATTTTGAATCCGTGGTATACTCTACTCTGATCTATTCCAACAAAAGCAGTAATCCTGTTGCAGCCTCTCCCATGATCGCTGAAACACTCCTGTTCTTTAGAAGTTTTTTCAGTACGCTTCTTGCTTCTGCCTTCTCTTCGGGAGTCGTATCACCTGCCTCTATTCTCTCGATGAGTTCAGTAAAAGCATGAGGAAGGTTTATCACACTCTTCTCCTCCATCTGAGACTCATCCATATCTACGGCACTCGTCTGAACCGCTTCTCTCTTCTCTGCTGGATGATCCCTCTTTTCGATCCCTAACAGATGCTGGGGAGGAATTCTATTGATCCTCTCCTGAAACTCATAGGCAGTCACATGAAAAACCAGCTCTCCGCCATCATCCAAAGGTCTGATGACCCGGCAACCGGTATCTACCACGATTTCCAGGCTTTCATCCAGAAAAGTCAGGGTATTTCCTCTCCCAAACCTTGTTTTGTATGGTCCCCTTCTATTCCCCGTTTCATCCACTATATATGCATCATCCGTATACATCTTCTCTAACATCATATGCTGTAACCTGCCTTACTATTGATAAAATACTATACCACAAATCAGCAATATTTTTTCAAGTATCTTTCTAGCAAGATATAATTGAGTCCCATTATGTTATCTTTCCGAAGGACTATCAATATCAGGCACTATACTTCCTGGATTGTCTCTCCCCCTTCGCTTACGGCAGGGATAGACAGCCTTGACAAAAGCTACACAGATAAGGCTTGGACGGCAAACCCAGGATTAAAGAGAACAAAGGATCAAGATGACAGATCAAGAGATAAAAACAGGTATAACCTCACTGACGGCACTGGTATTCATGGTTGTCGGCACGACCGGAGTACTTCTATACTTCCACCTGATTGAAACACACATTAAAGCGCTGCATGAGATACTGGGGCTCTTTTTTGTCGGTGTCGCTCTCCTGCATCTATACTCCCACTGGAAACCTATGCAGCGTCATATGAGAAATAAACAGTTTTTACTCTATTCAGTACTGATAGGTATTGTCTCCATCTTTTTTATCGCTTCTCCAGAAAGTGGTGAGAATCCGAAAAAAAGATCATTATCGCTGTGCTGGATGCACCCTTGGAGGTTTCTCTGCCTCTCTTGAAAAGTGACAGAGAGAGATTTGAATCAAGGTTAAAAGAGATGGGGATCACCATAAACAATGCCGACACAATCAGTGATATTGCCAAACAAAACCGCCGTTCTCCGTTTGAACTGGTCAATGCAATCACAGAGTAACCGATAGAGGGCAGCCCTATGATACCCAAAAAATACGAACAGATACTCTTTGCCTTTTTCATTGCTTTCCCAACTATTTTATTGATAGGACCTTTGGTACGGAGATCAATCAATCTCCTTGTTGGCAAAGAGACATAGCACTCAAAAACGCATTATTTTTCTTGCCGTAGATGTTCCGCGCATAGAGGCGCTAAAGCGTCTGATTTATCAAAATGACCCCCGAAGCACTGCTAATTATTGCAGAGGCCAGCGAGTTTCAGGGACGGGGATGGAAATAGCCCCAGGATCTAAGATATGCTGCAGAGTGGTACCAATAAGCCTTCTAAGATAGCATCATCAGAGTGTGCCACTTCCCTCCCTTTTAACCATGCATCGATGTATCATTCCACTTGTCGCATCTCTATATTTTCACAATTCACTCTGAAGATCTGCAATGCATACATTAGAACCCTTGTTTTAGCTTCTTAAAGTGCATAAAATAAGAGTATGATATATAAAAAATCAATAATTTTGAAAAGATTAATAGAAATTTCACATATCTCTCTTTATAATAAAAACGCAATTCAATCTATAAGGATTCCAATGGAACGAAGAAGTTTTTTAAAAATCACAGGAGCTTCAGCTGCGGCTGTAGTGATCGCTCCCTCCCTGATCACCCAGAGGCTCTATGCTGAAGACGGCCTTTCACTCTACGAGAGTTATGAGAAGATTCATCTCAAAGATGCGGACGGCAACCCGCTGAAAGCAAGCATGTTACAGCCCGAAGAGAACTATATCTTCAATTTCCCCCATGTTGCAACCCCATGTATCCTCGTTGATCTGGGGCGTCCTGCCAACACCAATGTCAAACTCAAAGCAGATGACGGGACAGAATATCTCTTCAAAGGAGGTGTAGGGAAAAGCGGTTCTATTGTAGCCTACTCGGCGATCTGCCCGCACCAGCTGACACACCCTACTCCCGATGACAGCTTTTTCCAGTATCTTGAGAGAAAAGGCAAAACCCTGGCCCTTCCTGATGCCAAAGAGGCAGGGATCTTTGTCTGCTCCTCCCACCTTTCGGCGTTTGATCCGGTAAACGGGGGGAAAGCCATTGCAGGGCCTGCAACGGAGGGATTGACGCAGATCGTCCTCGAGATCGATGAAAATGACGAGCTTTGGGCGGTAGGAGCTTTGGGACCCAACCGTTTCCATGACTATATGGATGCCTTCAAACCTGAGTTCAAGAAATACTACGAAAACAAGAGAAAAGCAAAAAGACTTGTCAAAGAGGAAGCGAAAGTGGTAATGCTTAAACAGTTCACCAAAGAGATTATTCAATACTAAAGGAGCAAACAATGATACGAAAACTTGGCAAAACACTACTTATGACCTCACTCCTGGCAGCATCATCGCTGATCGCCGAAGAGGTACACTATACAAAAGCGGACAGGATCAAAGATATGATCACTATGGCAGAGGGGATGGAACAGATCCAGGCAGGGCTGCTCTACCGATGCAAAGAGGGCAAATGTATCATCAAGGGTGCCGAAGATATCAAATCCGTTCTTGTCCATCTGGAAAAAGTCGATCCGAAAGACTTTCTTGATGCGGAGCAGCAGTATGCCCATAAATTTGCAAAAAAAAGACAGCTCATGTTAACGATGTATCTTAATGAGATGCTGGAGGAACTGGAGCGCAGAGATATGGATGCGGTAGCGCACAACTACGGATTGGCATTGCGTGAATGTACCTCGTGCCACATGAGGCTACGTCCGAACAAATAATTAATATTATTTTAAATTATTTTAAAATTTTTATTAAAATTATCTATAAAATTCATAATTTATTTAAGTTTTAGTTGTTAAGATAACGTTACCCCAAAAAATCAAAAGCAAAGGAAGATAAACATGAGTATGGAAAGAAGAGATTTATTTAAACTTGCGGGTGTAGCTGCAGCGGCAGCAGTATTGCCTTCAGTGGCAGTCACAACAGCCGGTGCGGCGGAAATGGCTAACAAAGCAAGCGGAAAAACTGTTCTTGTCGTGGGAGGCGGTTTTGGCGGTCTGACGATAGCCAAAGAGCTAAAGAAAAAAGATAAAAGCATCGATGTGACTGTGATCGAAAAAAAAGATATTTTTATGGCATGTCCGTTCAGCAACACTTACCTGGGCGGGCTCGAGGGTGTTTCTCTTGAAACACTGACACACGACTTCTATGCACCTGCAACGAAACACGGATATAACTTTGTGCAGGCGGAGGTAACAGCGATCGATAGAAAAGCAAAAACTGTCACTACGACCAATGGTAACTTCACGTATGATATCCTTGTCCTCTCTCCTGGTATCGCCTATGACTACAAAGGTCAGTTTCCGGAATGGAGTGACGAAAAGATCGCCCACGTAGCACATGCTTGTCCTGCTGCATTGATGCCTGGAAGCGAACACCTCGCGCTCAAGAGACAGCTTGTCGATATGGATGACGGTGACGTAGTGATCGTACCGCCGGCACAAGGAAAATACAGATGTCCTCCGGCACCTTACGAGAGAACATCGATGGTCGCGAACTACCTCAAAGAAGAGGGGATCAAAGGAAAAGTGATCGTACTGGATACCAGAGGCGGCAAGTTCTCCAAAGGTGCTGCTTTCCAGGAGAGCTGGAAAGATCTCTATGACGGCATCATTGATTATAAGGGATTCACAAAAGTGATCGATGTTGATCCTGCGAAAAACGAGATCACCTACCTTGAGTTCACCGATGCGGCTTCACTCCTTGAAGGCGATCCCGAAGAGGCAACAAAACATACGATCAAATACCAGGTATGTAACCTTATCCCAAACAATATCTGTTCACCTGTGATAAAAATGGCAGGACTTGAAACAAATGGTGCGGGGTATGCCCTCATGGACGGATATACACTCCGCTCAAAAACCGATAAAGACGTCTATGTTATCGGTGATGCCGTAAGTCACGGTATTCCGCCAAGTGGCCATACGGCGATCTGGACAGCGAAACGTGCAGCAGGGCAGATCCAGGCTCAGCTTGCAGGAAAATCATTTGATCCAAAAGCGGGTCTGCCGGTTCCTGTCGGTAACGTCTGCTACTCTATGGTGAGCGGCAACCCGGAAGAAGCGATCATGGTAACCCATGAGTTTGTTGCCCATGAAAACGGTATGCTTGTAGGAAACGGAAATGTTCCAAAACCAAAAGACGGAAACGGCAAATTCCGTTCAAAAGGAACCGGTAAGGCGACCAGAGAGTGGTTTGCCGGTGTCAAGCGCGAACTCTTTATGTAATCTCCAAATGCCACGGCACTCCGCCGTGGCACAAAAGATTTACATAGTATCATCTCTCAAAGACCAATAAAACATACCCTACTTGACCAAGTTCCATCTATCAAACAAATGGATTTCTCTCACTTTCTAATACAATTAATTTTCCGGGAACCGTTATGTAATAAATTTGGTATATAATAAGAATAAATAAGTATCTATAAAAAAGAGGGGTATAAAATGGAGTCACAGCGATATTGTCCATACTGCAAAAGCTTTGATATCCAAAGGAAAAAAAGGGGATTTATCAAAAAGATGCTGCTTAGAGTTCCGCCTTTATATCAATGCAATCATTGCAATAAAATCTTTACTTCAAAGAAAATGGCTGAGAACAAAAAAAGTGATGAACAGAAAGCGTAATAATGATCTGTTTGGTGATAAAACATGGTCGGAGCGACCGGACTCGAACCGGCGACCTCTACCACCCCAAGGTAGCACGCTAGCCAGACTGCGCCACGCCCCGATAAGCAGGATGACATTATA
>JACXUO010000142.1 GCA_014763885.1 Campylobacterales bacterium | reverse complement strand
CGCCCTATTAAGACTCGCTTTCGCTACGGCTTCACGTTCGTTTAACCTTGCCAGATACCACAACTCGCAGGCTCATTATGCAAAAGGCAGTCCGTCACCGTTCATAAAGAATACGGCTCCGAATGATTGTAGGCCATAGGTTTCAGGTTCTATTTCACTCCGCTCGCCGCGGTTCTTTTCACCTTTCCCTCACGGTACTTGTTCGCTATCGGTCTAGTAGTAGTATTTAGGGTTGGAGGGTGGTCCCCCCATATTCAGTCAAGATAACACGTGTCCCGACCTACTCATTCCTTAACCTAGTACCGCATAAAAGATTTCGCTTACGGGGGTATCACCCTCTGTGCCGGAACTTTCCAATTCCTTCTGCTATCTAATATGCTATCGCTAAGTGCCCTAATCCCATTTCGCTCGCCGCTACTTTGGGAATCTCGTTTGATTTCTTTTCCTGCAGGTACTGAGATGTTTCACTTCCCTGCGTTCGCCCCCGAAGGTGACATGACTCGCGCCATGCCGGGTTGCCCCATTCGGAAATCCCCGGATCAAAGCTTCTTGGCAGCTCCCCGAGGCTTATCGCAGCCTAGTACGTCCTTCATCGCCTCTACTAGCCAAGGCATCCACCTATGGCCCTTAATATCTTTTTTTATTCTAACTTGCGTTCACTACCTTACTTAATGTAAGATGGTGTCCTGTTTAATTGTAGTTGCATTTAGTTTTTACACTAAACTATGTTGACTTTAACAATATTTTTTTAATGAACTCTTAGACTGATGTCTAATCTCAAAGTTATGATTAACTCTGAAATTAAAGATCTCTAATTTATTGAATGGTGGAGAATAGCGGGATCGAACCGCTGACCTACTGCGTGCAAGGCAGTCGCTCTCCCAGCTGAGCTAATTCCCCATCAAGTTTTCAAATGATCTCAGATCACTGAGGACTAAGCAAGAGAAGACAATTCATTAAGATTTCCGATTTCTAGTTGTGAGATATTTCTATCTTATCTCTTCTTGAATCGGAAGTAATTCCGCTTCAATTCATATCACTAAAGCTACGAACTGAAGTTCGAGATAATCTTGAGAGCTTCAAACGAATGAATGCTCTTTACTCTAGAAAGGAGGTGATCCAACCGCAGGTTCTCCTACGGTTACCTTGTTACGACTTCACCCCAGTCGCTAATTCCACCGTAAGCGGTAGCCGGTTTGGCATCCCGATTTCGGGTGAAATCAACTCCCATGGTGTGACGGGCGGTGAGTACAAGACCCGGGAACGTATTCACCGTAGCATAGCTGATCTACG
>JACXUO010000141.1 GCA_014763885.1 Campylobacterales bacterium | reverse complement strand
CCGGCCGTAACCCACCTGCCGGGATTCCTGGAGCATACGATGGGTCAGACAGCCTGCCCTATCATCTCCGGGACCCCGAAAGTCGTCTACTCCGCCTTTACCAAGGAGAAAGATCTCTTTGTCCAGCAGAAGATCGTCTACGTAGAGAATGCACTCGATTTTGACAACAAAGCCCTGCTCAAAAAACAGCTTTTTGCTACCTGGAAAGAGAGACTGCACATGACCGAAGATGAGAGCAACTGGGCAGCAGAGCAGGCATGGAAAGCACTGCAGGCCAATGATGCAGCGATCATGCAGGAGGGAAGAGAGATCCTTGAGCATGCAGAGCAGAACGGCGAGATCGTTCTGCTGCTTCTGGGGCGCCCCTACCACTCAGATCCGGGCTTGAACCATGAAGTGCTCGATGAGTTCCAGTCTCTGGGGTTCAAGACACTCTCCATGCGCGCCATCCCAAAGGATGAAGCATACCTGAGAAGATATTTTCAGGCGGAGATCGATGCCGGTATCATCGAATCTCCCTATGATATCCGGGATGTCTGGCTGGAGAATTTCTCCACCAACTCCGCACAGAAGGTCTGGGCTGCAAAGTTCGCCGCGCGCCATCCCAATATTGCCGTGGTTGACCTCAGCAGCTTCAAGTGCGGGCATGATGCGCCGACCTACGCGATCATCGACAAGATACTGGGTGCCAGCCGGACACCGCACCTCACCCTGCACGACATCGACGCCAACAAACCAGGCGGTTCCATCAAGATACGGGTGAAGACCTTCGCCTACACCCTGGAACAGTATCAAAAGAGATTAATAAAGAAGAAAAAAGTAGTCACTATAGATGAACCATTTCAAGAGGTATTGATATGATGCAACAAAAAATTCTCTTGGAACGAACTGCCCTGCATCAGCCTTTTGTGTTTTCTTTTTTTTGGTTCGTTTCTTTTGCTTTGTCACATCAACAAAGAAAAAAAATGAACGTTCAATCAACCATGATCTCAAGAAAAGGAGAGGATCTATGAGTGCATGCAATAATATGAAATACCAAGAAAGCAACAATAACCTCAAATTTCTCCATCAGGAGATCTCCCAGTGGAGAGAGAGCCCCTCAGAAAAAACACTATACGCCCCCAAAGAGGATACGATCTTTCTCTCGGGAGGACTCACGCTCCTGCAGGACAAACTCATCGAATCCGCCCTCAACTCACTCGGAATCCGGTATATCTCCCTTCCCAACCCCAATTTTGCTTCGTTCCAGACGGGCAAAGCCTACGGAAACAAGGGCCAATGCAACCCCACCTACTTTAC
>JACXUO010000140.1 GCA_014763885.1 Campylobacterales bacterium | reverse complement strand
ACCTCCTCTTTCAACTCAGAACCTGCCGGGTTGATACTGGCGATCCTCAACCTGCCAAGCGCGATATCCTCATGCTTGAAAGCATATCCGTCCATCGCAGAAGTCGGAAAAGCCGGAGAATTGTGGTCAGCGATGATATCTTCGGCCAACACATATCCCAGAGACTCCATCAGGTAGAGTTTTTTTGTCTTGTAGTGCGTGATCTTCTGATCTTCTATGATCTGCATCGATTCGTCAAAGTGCATAAACATGGTGAAAAGTTCCTTTTTCAAATTAATAATTAAAAATGAAGAATTAAAAATTCTGGATTGTTTTACTCTGTAAAACTTTTATCCTATAAAAGCATTGCCACGCAATGCAAACCACCACTCCTCACTCCTCACTCTTCACTCTTACTTCAAAAGTCCTGACCCGTCCATCGGCGTACTGCGGTCCTCTGCGTAGATTCTTTTGCCCTCTATCACATCATACTTCCAGATCGGGGCATTGGCTTTGAAATCCTCTACAAATTCATCGATCAGCTCCAGTGCCACGCGGCGCTTGGGCGAGAATACCGCAGAGATATATGAAGAGGTGTGTACCGGCACATCACCGATGGAGTGTGCCATCTTCACGATCGCTCCTCGTTCTTTGGCTTTTTGCTGCCAACCGTCGAACCATGATTTCAATACCGGCTCATAGATATCAAAGCTCAGTGCCTCTATATCACCCTCGGCGCGTATCGTACCGACAAAAGGGATATAGGCCCCGTAGTTTGACTCCGCTTCATCATCCAGCCAACGTCCGAATATCTCTTTGATATCCAGCGGCCCGTTATATAGTTCCATGTGAAAAGTTCCTTTTCAAATTAACAGTGAATAGTTAACAATTAATCATTAAAGTATGCATCGCTCTCGCTCTGATTCTATTATCAAAGCTTTTTACAAAAAAGCAAACAATCATTACTACTTTTTAATTATTAATTATTAATTTAAAGTTTGGTATCACCAAACTTTATCCGCCGCATACCGGAGGGAGGATCGAGACCCTGTCCCCGCTTTTGAGTGCAAAGTCAAGCTCCTTGACCATCGTGTCATTCACCGCGACCGCACATTTGCTCAGCCAGGGCGCGATCGTCTCATCCTCTTTCAGCTTTGCAGAAACATCTGCAAGCGTATCGGCCTCCATCTCGATCGGCGCTTTGCCGATAGGGCCCAAAAATTCTACTTTTATCATATACTCTCTCTTTTTTTATGCTAATTTGGAGAGAAGCAAAGCTCCTCTCCACGCCATTGTCCTCAGCGGACGGCTCTTTACTTGTGCTAATTTGGAGAGAAGCAAAGC
>JACXUO010000056.1 GCA_014763885.1 Campylobacterales bacterium | reverse complement strand
TTCTAAAACTGCCGTTAAACCGCTCAATTCTTGCATTATCGGTAGGAGTGCCTGGTCTGTTAAATTGCAGGCTAATATTTTTTGATCCGCACCACTCTTTAGATAGTCCTAAATTTGGGGAAGCTTACAAGACAATCTCCTCTCTCCCCTTTATAAAAGTTGAATAGTATACAAAAAATTCAATAAAGAAAGATCACGATATGGAGCGGATAGGTAGATCCAAACCCCCCCCTTTCTATTTTTCCAGAAGCGCTTTTTTTACCTTGACGACCACTTTTTTGACAAGTTTGGATGCATCTCCTACCATCAGGCCTGCGATATGGGCATCATGCGGGTAGAGCATCACAAAGGTGCCGGAAGATACATCGACGCGTGTCCGTCCCGGTGAAGTCCGTTCGTAGAATGCGGCTTCTTTGTTCGCATCATACGGCGTGACGACATTCAGCTCATCGGAAAAAGCACACTCGAACCCCTCGCTGCCCGTGATGACGCTCTGGATATCTACGTATCTCTGGTGGGATTCAAAGAGTGCATCTTCGGGCGCAGAGGTGTGATAGCTCATGACGATGGCAAAGATATCGTCGCCCTCTATCTCATATCTTCCCTCCGGAGAATCAGGCGTGAGGGTGCCCAGAAATTCAAAGGTGCGCTGCCATGCCGGGCCAAAATGGTAGTGCGTGTAATTTTCTATTTTGTCGATGATCATTGCTGCTCCTTCTGCTGCCCTGCTTTGTATGGGCGTAGTATATACTCATTTGCATTTAAAGCGCAATACACGCCAATATCTTTACACCGGTGCGGCAACTGCAATTAAGTGATAGTGATGTATCATCTTCGGCATGAAAATCGTCGATATCAAAACCGCCCTTCTCACTGCCCCGCTGAAGACCCCCTTTATCACCTCACTGCGCCGTGTCGAGGCGCTTGAAGATCTCGTCGTCATCCTCACCTGTGATGACGGAACGACAGGCTATGGGGAGGGAGCCCCTACCCCGGTGATCACCGGTGAGACGATCGGTACGATGAGGGCGGCCATCGGCTATCTCAAACCGCTTATCATTGGGAGAGAGATCTCCGAACTCGACAGTATATTAAAAAATATACATTCAAAGCTTCTGCACAATACGACGGCAAAATCGGCGCTCGAGATCGCACTCTTTGACCTGAAGGCAAAGGCGGAAAAGCTGCCCCTTTACAGAGTGCTCGGGGGCACAAAAACCGCGTTTAGGACCGATATCACGATCAGTATGGACCGCACAGAGAAGATGATCTCAGATGCCCTGCAGGCGGTCAGCCTCGGATACGATACCCTCAAGATCAAGATCGGCGATGACCCGGTGAAAGATGCGGAAAGGGTCATCGCCATCTATGATGCTCTGCCCAGAGAGATCTCGCTGAGACTCGATGCCAACCAGGGGTGGGAAGCGCATGAGGCGATCACGCTGCTTCAGAGGATCGAAACCTGCGGGATCTTTGCAGAGTTTATCGAACAGCCGGTCAGAGCCGATGACATCGAAGGGCTCAAGCAGATCAGAGATGCCGTCAGGACGCCGGTGCTTGCCGATGAATCAGTCTTTTCGCTGAGTGATGCCAGGCAGCTGCTGGAACTTGACGCGGTGGACTATATCAATATCAAGCTGGACAAGTGCGGAGGGATCTCCAAAGCCCTTGAGCTGGCCGATCTCTGCGGGGAGTACGGGGTGAAGTGCATGCTCGGGTGTATGCTTGAGGGTCCTGTCGCCATTGCCGCAGCGCTGCATGTCGCCTCTGCAAGGGCCGACACCATCACGATGATAGACCTCGACGGGGTGGCGCTGCTGGCACACAACCCTGCACAAGGGAGCGTGATATTTGACGAAAGCCGCCTTGAACTCTCGGGGGAGATCGGCCTGGGGATACAAATCCTCTCCCAAAAGTAACAATGTAGCGCTTTTTTATAGGGTGTTGATCTTCTATATACCCTCTATTAATCAAACTGCATTACAATGAAATAAAAAAGTACTCCAATGAAACGGTTGATTCTGCTTAGCCTTATCGTGATCACCAGCCTGCAGGCTGACTATATGCTCAAAGAGAGCCATCGTGAAAAATCACGTATAGACAAGATGCCCAAAAATGTTGTCGCCGATATGAAACGTATCCCACAGGATCCTGCATACTATGCCAAACAGCTCAAACCGTTTAACAAAGATGAACAAAAAAAGCTCGACAAGCTTTTCAATGAAAAATATTTCAAGCCCTGGGAGCTGAAAACGATCGATATCCCAGAAGAGGATTTCGGGTGGGAGATACGTTTCGTCACCCAAAAACCGATCTACCACGAAAATGGGAGAGTGATCCCTCCCTCCGTCTATGAAAAGTGGATCGACAATGCCAATATGGCAGCACTCGACAGCAAAGGTTACAGAGCGATCACGGTACGCCGTACCGACCTCAAGGCACTGCCGACTTCATCAGCGTTTTACCGTGACCCCAGCAAAACCGGCGAAGGCTTCCCCTTTGACTATAACCAGAACTCAGCCTATCATATCAACCTGCCGCTCTATGTCTCCCACTTCTCCAGAGATAACCGCTGGGCATTTGTCCGGGGTGCTTACGCCTTCGGATGGGTAAAGACCGAAGATATCGCACTGGTAGGGAATGATTTTATCCGTGCCTTTAAAAACGGCAGCTATGCAATGACGATCAGGGACAACCTGCGTATCTTCAAAGATAACGCTCCCTACTCCCTGGTCAAGCTGGGTGCGCTCTTCCCGATCGCCAAAGACCGAAAAAGCTACCTGATCGCTTCTCGTGACCATAAGGGCCATGCCCATATCGAACATCTCAAAGCGGAAAAGCCGGAATTTATCGCCAGGAAGCCCCTCGCCTTCACCCCGGAGAATGTCGCGAAACTCGCTAAAGAGTTCTACAATGAACCCTACGGATGGGGCGGAAGCTACGAGTGCAGGGACTGCTCTGCCACGACACGGGACTTCCTGGGTGTCTTTGGCATCTTCCTCCGCAGAAATTCGGGGAAACAGGCAGAAGACGGCAACAGGATCTCTATCGTGGGGCTGGAGAAGCCTTTCAAAAAACAGAAGATCATCAAAGAGGCGGAACCTTTCCGTTCGCTTCTCTATGTACCTGGGCATGTCGTGCTCTATATAGGGGAGTACAAAGGGGAGCCTGTGATCATGCATACCTACTGGGGGATCCGCAAAAAAGATACCACCAAACTGATCACTGGACGCACCATCATCACCTCTTTGGAGCCGGGAAAAGAGCGTGCGGATATACGCGAAGAGAGCAAACTGATCAATACTTTGCAGAATATTGTCACGTTTTAACCGAGTTACGCTAAAATCCCGTTATGAAAAAGACACCTATCAAAGTATTTACAACCACGATCAATGCAGGGAAACACAAAGGCAAAAAACTGGAGATCCCTGCGATAGACACCACCAGAAGCTCAAAAAGCATCCTCAGAGAGTCCCTCTTCAATACGCTGCAGTTTGATATCATCGACAAAAACTTTGTTGAGGTTTTCGGCGGATCAGGTTCGATAGGCCTGGAAGCACTCAGCCGCGGGGCAGGCGATGCCTACTTTAGCGAGTATAATCCTACTGCCTACAGGATACTCGAAAAGAATGCACGCAACATTGACCCGGCGCATACCCACCTCTTCTTTGGGGACAGCTTCGAGAAGTTTGAAACCATTTACACTATGGTCAAACGCTCCGGGATCAAAACCTACTTCTATTTCGATCCGCCCTTCTCTACGCGTGACGGAATGGATGAGGTGTATGATAAGACATTGGCCCTGATAGAGATGATCGAACCCGATGTCTGTGAGATGGTGATCGTGGAGCACATGAGCAACCTGGAGTTGCCAGAGCAGATCGGAGCGCTTACGCAAACCAAACGCAAAAAGTTCGGACGCAGCACGCTGACCTATTATCAACCTTCACTGTAATACTTCACAGGGTACCTATATAGTACCCTGATATCTTGTAACCAGCCGGTATCAATTCTCCTCCTTTCTCTTTACATATCAACCCATTGTCGCTATACTATACTCTATCACATCAAGGAGGAGAAGCCATGGAAAAAAACGTTAAGTTGGAACAGTATTACGCGCGTTGCGATATGAGCCAGATCAAGGGTCATCTCAAGGCGTTTCTTGAAAAAGCCAAAGAGGAGATCCCTCAGATCACTGCGGAAGAGATCGATCTGGAGAATATGGTGCTTATCGATGTCCGTGAAGCTGATGAGTTCGCTTCGGGCGTCATCCCTGCCAAGACCATCTTCACTATCCCAAGGGGAAAACTAGAATTTGCCATCGATGACAAGCTGGTGGACCTGAGTGACCGGCCCATCGTCTGCTACTGTCTGAAGGGTGCCAGGGGAATCCTCGGTGCGAAAACCCTGAAAGACCTTGGGTTCAACAATGTTTCAAACCTTGAAGGGGGTATCGAAAGCTGGGTAGCGTCGGGGAAAATGATCAAGAACTATATAGGCTATTTCAAAATGGAAGGTAACTGATCGTGCCGGTACAAAACAGAGAGTCCCATATTGCCCTCTTTATAGACAGCGACAATATTTCATACCGTGCCATCGAGGGGATCATCAACGAACTGAGCAAATACGGTATCGTCAATATCCGTCAGGCCTACGGAAACTGGACCAAAGAAAATCTCAAGAACTGGGAGGAGAAACTTCTTGAGCTTGCGATCAAACCGATCCAGCAGTTTGACTACTCCAAGAACAAGAATGCCACGGATATCCTGATGACGATCGATGCGATCGATATGCTGCATACCAAAAAGATCGATGCGTTTGCCTTTGCTACCAGCGATTCGGACTTTACCCCTGTGGTGATGCGCGTGCAGGCCGAGGGGATCAAGGTCTATGGTTTCGGCGAGAAAAAAACCCCAAAGCCATTCATGGCGGCGTGTTCCCAGTTTATCTTCACCGAAAACCTGATGAGCAATGCAGACAGCAAAAGCCCCGTACCGGCAGAGAAGGTACAGCCCAAACGCAAAAGCCGCGAGGAGATGCGCAAGGACAGCTGGCTGGTCAACCTGCTTCAGAATGCCGTCGAACAGACGATGGAAGATGACGGCTGGGCCAACCTTGCCCATATCGGGCAGTATATCAACAACAACTCCTCCTTCTCGCCGATCAACTACGGGTATAAAAAACTGAGCCAGCTGATCGACCAGATCGACCTGTTTGATATCTATGTCGATGAGAACAGCAAGCAGATGAGTATCCGGGACAAGCGCTACAGCCCCTGAAGCCCCCGGATGCTCTCCTCGAAAACCGTTCTATCCTGATCATTGTGGAAGACAAAATAGACAGTGATCTCATGCCCTTGATTCAAAAACTGCTTGACACTGCGGTAGGCGATACATGCCGCTTCCTCTTTGGGATAGCCGTATATACCCGTAGAGATCGCCGGGAATGCGATATCCTTGCATCCGAGTTCCAGCGCGACATTCAGCGAATTGCGATAACACGATGCCAACAGTGATTCGCACGCATTGCCGCAGCTTCCGTAGACCGGTCCCACCGTATGGATGACATAGGATGCATCCATTGCTCCGGCCGTCGTCGCTACAGCTTCGCCGGTAGGCAACCCATCCGGATAGCGACGTTCTCTGATCTCTCTGCACTCCTCCAGTATCGCATGGCCCCCTGCCCGGTGTATCGCGCCATCGACACCGCCGCCTCCCATCAGTGAACTGTTCGCTGCATTGACGATCGCACAGACCTTTTCTCCGGTGATATCACCGGTTTTGATCTCAATAGCTTTTTTCATCTGTCTCTCCTGATCTTTTCAATACATAGCGCGTCACGATAGGCCCCAGAAACTCATGGATCACCGTCGTGGCGATGATCACATGAAGCAGTGTCGGCGCTATGGAAGCAAAAGCCGGTTCATTCTGCAGCGAAAGCGCCAGTCCTATCGCCACACCCGCCTGAGGCATCAGTCCGATTCCCAGATATTTTTTGACCTCTTTATCGGCACCGGACAATCCCGCACCGACCCACACACCGCACACTTTTCCCATAAGTCTGAAAAGCACATAGAAGATGACCACCAAGGGCATTGTCATCACTGCACCGAGGTCAAGATGCATCGCAGAGAGGATAAAGAAGAGCATAAAGATAATCTCTTCAAGATGATTGTCTATCTCCTCTTCTACCAGATCAAAATCATCAGAGAGGTTGGTCATCACCACTCCCATGACAAGCGCACTGAAAAGCGGCTCAAGTTCCCATAACCCGCTTAGGGCATAGACGATAAAGACCATGCCCAGCATGGAAATCGTCTCCATCCCCTTGTGGTGTGCAAAAAGCTTATCGATCAGGATAGAAACGACTGCTCCGAGCCCGCCTGCAAGGGTACTTAGGAGGAGCACCCATACCGCTTCCCACAGATATCCAAAAGAGAGTTCTCCCCCGCTGATAAACACGCCTCCCAGCATGACAGCAAAGGTAAAGAGTATCAGGGCCAGAGCATCATCGAGTGCAACCACCCCCAGCAGTGTCGTGGTGAATTTGCCTTTCGCTCCCAGCTCACGGGTGATCGCGATCGTTGCTGCCGGGGCAGTGGCAGCGGCAAGCCCCCCTAAAAGTATCGCAAACTCCGTAGATCCGTCCCCCAACCCAACAAAGAGATAAAACCCGGTACTGACTGCCAGGAATGCAAAGAGCCCTTCAAAGAGCGTGATCGTCAGGATCTGTTTCCCCAGGCCCTTCACACGCTGATACTTCAGGTTTGCACCGACCAGCACAGCGATCAGTGAGAGTGCAAGCTCGATCATCACATGGGACCCCTCCACAAAACTCTGTGGTATGACCCCCAGGACCTCCGGTCCTATCAGCAACCCCGCCAAAAGATACCCTACCACTTTGGGGATACCCGCCTTCGGGCTGGCCCACTGCATCAAAGCCCCCACTAAAAAGATAATCCCTGTATACAAAAGTGTCTGCATCATTTCCCCATTTTCTTTATATTGTCCATTATAACAAATCAAAGATTAGTGGTATAATATCTTTACAAGGAGTTGGAGAGTGCCGGGATCTCATAAAATCATATATGGTATTTACATCATTGTCTGGATCATCATGGCGATCAATCCCAAATACCCTGCGGATTGGCTGCTTGAAAATATTTTGGTCTTTGTCTTTTTCCCTTTTATCGTTATCATGGATATCAGGCACCGCTATTCTGCGATCAGTATAGGGTTGCTTCTTATCTTTGCCTCTCTGCACTCGCTGGGATCACACTATACCTATGCCGAGATGGAGCACTTTGATGCAGTGACACACTTTTTCGGTTTTGAACGAAACCATTTTGACAGGCTTGTACATTTTCTTTTCGGTCTGCTGGTTTTCAGGATACTCTTTGAGATGATCACCTATGGTATCAGTTCACTCAAAACAGCACTCTTCTTTACACTCACCACGGTCATTTCCATCGCTACCGTCTATGAGATGCTTGAATGGATCGCCGCAATCACCTTTCACCCGGATCTCGGTATGGCATTTTTGGGGACGCAGGGGGATATCTGGGATGCACACAAAGATACGCTGGCTGCGATGGTGGGGGCATTGATCAACTTCTTTTTCTATACCCATTACGATAAAGTGTTCAAAATGCGCAACAGACAGAAAGAGGCAGGAGAAGCATAATGTATAAACTCAATTTTTTTGTACCCCCCGAAGAGAAGGATTCCGTCAAAGAGGCCCTTTTCAGGATCGGTGCGGGAAAGTATGAGAACTACGAATGCTGCAGCTTTGAGACACTGGGCACGGGGCAATTCAAACCTGTCGGCAATGCCGATCCCTACATCGGCAGGATCGGAGAGGTCGAGAGAGTCGAAGAGTACAAGGTAGAGATGATATGCACCGATGAGATCATCGCGCTGGCGGTCAAAACCCTCAAAGAGGCCCATCCCTACGAAGAGGTGGCCTATGAAGTGTTCAAAATGGAACTCTTTTAAGGATCAATACCGGTCTGCCTCCGCTTTGATCCTCCGGAGCATTTCCAGGAACTCCTCTTTATCGCCATAGCCGTTCAACTGATCGATGATCGTCTCTCCGTCACTATGGATAAAATAAAACGACGGGGTCCCGAGAGACTTCATCCCCAGCGGAAGTTTTTCTGTAATGACATTGGTTTTCACCACGACAAACTCTTTTTCCAGTACTTCACGCACTTCCGGTTCCACCATCACCTCTCTGTCCATTTTGATACACCATTTGCAGAAAGGCAGTACACCCCGTATCATGATGATCTTCTTTTGTTCTTTGGCGATCTTTGCAGCCTCTTCGTAGCTATAGCTCTCGACACTGTGCTTTTTTATCATCGCTTCTCCATACTCAAAGAGATAGCTGCTGAGCGCCTCTATCTCATCTTCATTGAGCGGGTTTGGCATCGGCGGCATATCCGGATAAAAATGGGTGAGTTCTTTCGGTAGTACACTCTTTTCTCTTTGCGGCGAAGCGATATAGGAGGTGATGAACTCCTCTACCTCCATCCGCTGGGCCTCTTCGTCGGCTTTTCTGTCACCGACATTCAGCCTCACACCAAAAGAGAGCTGGTTCAGTGTCGGGGCTTTGAGAGAAAGAAGCGTATTGTTCTGTTCGGCATTTGCGATCACCTTGCTCATCGGTATATAGCCACTGTGGCATGCCGCACAGTGTTTCTCAAAGAGTGCGGCACCTTCAGAAGCATACAGTGACAGAACGCCTCCCATCCACAGCATCAGCTTTTTCATCTTTACTCCTCAACACGGTTCATCAGATACAACCCTTCTGACTATATATAGAAATTTTATATGACATTATAACGAAGCAAAATTTACTTTTTATCTGAAAGTTCGCGCAAAATATCTGACAAGAAAACCAAAAATATTGATCCCACTTTGTTATAATACAAACAAGGAGCAGACATGGCAGAGTTCGGAAAAGTAATCATGCTCATCGGTATGGTCATTGTCATCATCGGTTTTTTACTCACTTTGAGTGACAAACTTCCGTTTCACTTGGGCAGACTTCCCGGGGACATTGTCATTAAGAAAGAGGGGTTTACCTTCTATTTCCCCCTTACTACCTCGATCCTTGCCAGCGTGGTGCTTTCTCTGCTTTTTTATCTTTTTGGAAAGTATATAAGGTGAAAGCAGTATGAAGTGGAATATCCCCAACCTCTTAAGCCTCTTCCGTATCATCGCCGCACCTTTCCTGCTGCTTAGCGGCTGGCTTGGGCTGCCGACACTTTTCTATACTATTTTTCTATCTATGCTGATTTCTGATGCCCTGGACGGGTTTATCGCCCGGATGCTCCATCAGACCAGTGCTCTGGGTGCACGTCTGGATACCTACGGGGATATCCTGACCTATCTCTCGACCCTGGGGGCTGCCTGGTGGCTCTGGCCTGAGCTCATTCGAAACGAACTTTATTACATCATTGCTGCGGCCTTGCTCTATGCGGTACCCGCCCTCTTCTCTCTTGCCAAATTCGGCAAACTTGCCTCCTATCATACCCGGATCACCAAACTTTCGGCAGTGTTGATGGGTGCAGGGGTGGTGATACTGCTTCTCTTCAAAGAGGCCTTGCTGTTTCATTGGGCAGTCTATTTCCTGGTCATAGAGATGCTGGAAAATATGATCATCACTTTTCTGCTCAAAGAAGAGCAGACCAATATCCGTTCAGTCTGGCATGCACTGAAGATGAGGAGATAGAATGCAGTTTACGTTTTTGGGGACGAGTGCCGGGAAACCCACGAGGGAGAGAAATGTCTCCGCCCTGGGAGTGGAGCTGGACCAGGATACCCAGTGGTACCTTTTTGACTGCGGGGAGGGAACCCAGCACCAGCTGCTGCGCAGCAGGCTCTCCATAGGCAAACTCAGTACGATCTTCATCACGCATATGCACGGGGACCACTACTACGGGCTGCCGGGCCTGCTCTCCTCCAAAAAACTCGACAAGGCACTCAACCC
>JACXUO010000139.1 GCA_014763885.1 Campylobacterales bacterium | reverse complement strand
AAAGATTGAGTTTGATTTAGAGGAGTTCATACCATTACTTTTGAGTGATAAGCAAGAGGCATTTCGTTTGATCGCCGAGAAGTTTTTGAACCGAGTAATAAAGAGTGAGTTTGAGACCTTTGCCAAATGGCTGGATAGAAAATATGTTTCGTGGGAAAATCTGGAACATGATAGTGAGGTTGAGGAAGGGAGTGTTAGAAATTTCGTGTCAGTCCGATAGAATTTTAAATTCTAAAGGAGAGACAGATGAACGAAGGGTTCCATTTTAACGAGGCAGTGAAAGGGCTGCTTGCAGGGAAAAAGATCAGCGGGAAAGACGGTATTCTAGCTCCGTTGGTTAAACAGTTGGTTGAAGCGGCATTGGAAGCCGAAGTGGAATCGCATATTGCGAATGAAGTGCTTAAAGGCAATTCGAACCGCCGGAACGGCTACAACAGGAAGCAGATCAAAAGCCCTACCGGAGAATTCGAGCTTTCCACTCCCCGAGATCGGGAAGCCACCTTCGAACCCCAGATCGTGAAAAAGCATCAAACAACCATTAATGATGAGATCGAAGAGAAGATTTTATCGATGTATGGTCTTGGGATGAGCTACAGTGATATCACCAAACACATTGAAGACATTTACCGCATCCCCCTCTCAACTGCTACCATAAGCGCCATAACCGACAAGATCATCACCAGAGTCAAAGAGTGGCAGCAGCGTCCGTTGGAAGCGATATACCCCTTCGTATGGCTCGATGCGATCCACTACAAGATCAAAGAGGACGGCAAGTATGTGTCCAAAGCGGTCTATACGATCCTCGGTGTGCGACTAGACGGCAGAAAGGAAGTAATGGGGCTGTATCTCTCCGAAAGCGAGGGAGCCAATTTCTGGCTGCAAGTTCTGACCGATCTGAATAACCGTGGCGTGGAGGATATTCTGATCGCATCGGTCGACGGACTCAAAGGATTCCCAGAAGCGATCAACGCCATATTCCCCAATACCGAAGTGCAGCTGTGTGTCGTTCATCAGATCCGCAATTCGATCCGCTATGTAGCTTCCAAAAATCAAAAAGAGTTTCTAAAAGATCTCAAACTGGTTTACGGCGCCATCTCAAAAGAAGCCGCTGAAACCGAACTGGACCGCTTGGAAGAAAAATGGGGAAGCAAATATCCCATCGTCATCCAGTCCTGGCGGAACAAATGGTCAAACCTCTCGAATTACTTCAAATACCCAGCCGATATCCGCCGTGTCATCTACACGACCAACATCATCGAATCGGTACACCGACAGTTTAGAAAATTGACCAAAACTAAAGGCGGATTCCCCAATGAAAACAGCCTCCTGAAGCTGCTTTATC